>JBJXFP010000120.1:0-13741 GCA_046155615.1 Flavobacteriales bacterium
AAGAACCTTATGCAGGTGAAGAATTCGCATGGTGTCATCCGGTGGAATATCAAAGCGCTTCAGTCATCTTCACAACAGCATTTTAGTCGCTTTCCTTTCAGTATTTGCTGTTTGAACTGTTGCCCGCGTATGTTTGGCATTCGATGCCCCTTCGTTTACTCATAGCAACAGTGCTGACCATTCACCTGGCTGTGCTGGCCATGCCTGCCACTGCCCAGTATGGCAACGAGTGGATAGACTATGCACAGCCCTATTGGCATTTTCCGGTATCGGATGATGGCCTGTACCGCATCAGCTATGAGGCATTGCAGCAGGGCGGCTTTCCAGTGGGCATTGTCAATCCTCAGCAGTTGCAGGTTTTTGCACGTGGTCAGCAGGTTTACATAGCGGTGCATGGCGAGGAGGATGCACAGCTTAACACGGGCGACTACATAGAACTTTATGCCTTTGGCAACGATGGCTGGCTGGATGCTGAAGCGTATGACAATCTGGCCCATGTGGCCAATGCGCATTACAGTCTTTTCAACGATACCATTCATTACTTCATCACCTACAGCACTGATGCTGCGCTGCGCACCGACCTGAGCACGGCCACAGACTTTGACAACTACACAGCGCGCAACTATTGCATGCACCGCAGCGGGCAGGAGTACCATGCCGAATACCTGATAGGCAAGCAGGACGCCAATGGCATCAGCCTGCCCACCTATGATCAGGGGGAGGGTTGGTTCGACTACAAGTTTCCGAAAGGGGCCACGCACCAAAAGGACATACCCACAGCCAATGCCTACACCGGCACTGATGCACCACCTGCCACTGTGAGTACCACAAGTGCAGGGGCAAGCCTCGCTGTGGGTTCGCCCAACCACCACCTGCAGCTTGGCTGGGGCAGCCCTGTAAACATAGTGGTGGATACCATGTACAGTGGCTACCAGCTGAATCACCTGCAATTCAATCTGGATGCTGCGTTGCTCGGGGCCGGCAGCACACACATAGTACACCGCAGTGTGGACGACATTGGTGTGCTCAGCGATTACAATGCGGTGAGCAACATCGACATTTTCTATCCGCATACATTTGATTTTGGCGGGCAGAATGCCTTTCGTTTTGCACTGCCCAACGCTGAAGGAGAAAGTTTTGCTCTGTTAAACATCACCAACTTTGGCAATACAGATGCGCGTTTGTTTGTGTTAAAAAACAGTGCTGCTACAGAGGTAACACTCGTGCTGCAAGATGGTACATGGCAGGCATTGGTTCCATTGGTGCAGGGTGGAGGGGATACAGAACTTATGATGCTTGCCACCACCATGGTAACGGATATAACAGCGTTGACTCCGGTTACCCCAACCGGGTTTTTTACCCAGTATGCAGCAGAGCCTTTAGAGAATGCCTTCGTCATCATAACACACCCCATGCTTTGGAGTGCAGCTACCAACTACGCAGCCTACCGTGCCGCACCCGGCACCGATGCATTGGTGGTGAATGTGGAAGAACTATATATGCAATACGCTGCCGGCATTCGCAAATGCCCGCTGGCCATACGCAGATTTTTCGATGAACTATTAGGCACCTGGCCCACCGCCCCTGCGCATCTTTTCCTGCTGGGCAAAAGCATTCACGAGGCCAACTACAGCGCCACGGTGGGCGCCCGCAACGACCCGCAGAAGTATGCCGACAACTTGGTGCCCACGTGGGGATATCCGGGCAGCGATGTGGTGTTCACCGCAGGGCTGGCAGGTACATTAACGGAACCTGCCATACCCACAGGCAGGCTTGCCGCACACAGCGATGCTCAAGTGCTGGAATACCTGAACAAGGTAATTGAACAGGAGATGCAGCCACCAGCGCTCTGGCAAAAAAACATATTGCACTTTGGGGGTGGCAGCATTGCATCGGAGCAGCAGGTGTTCCGCAACTACCTGAATAACTACAAGGCCATTGCTCAGGACACTTGCATGGGCGCGCATGTTTATTCCTTTTTCAAGAACACGCAGGATCCTGTACAGCTAACCGTTTCAGACTCGATCCAGATGCTGATCAATGAAGGGGTGTCACTGCTGACCTTCTTTGGCCATGCCAGCGCTACAGGTTTCGACCAGAATATTGACTCGCCACTGAGCTACAACAACCAGGGTAAGTATCCGCTGCTGATAGGCAACTCGTGCTATACGGGCAATATCCACTTGTCTGAAAGCAGCAGCACCAGCGAGCATTTTGTGTTGGTGCCCGACCGCGGGGTCATAGGCTTTCTGGCTAAAAGTGATTTGGGTATTCCTTCTTACCTCAATCTTTTTACAGACAATTTTTACCGCGAAATATTTGCTGAAAGCTATGGCCTCAGCATAGGGCAATGCATGAAGGAGGCCATTGTCAACTTTCAGCAACCAGGCGACTTCTACCGACAGAATGTGGCCCAAACCTTTGCACTGCATGGCGACCCTGCGGTAAAGCTTTATCCCCATGCCAAGCCTGACTATAGCATCCATGCTAACAGCATCACATTTCTGCCGGAACAGGTAACCAACTCAACAGGTAATTTTGAGGTGCAAGTGGTGGTAAATAATATTGGCAAAGCCACCAATGACTTGGTGGGTGTGGAACTGATAAGGCATCTGCCTGACGGAACTGATTCTTCTTTTGTTGTGAATGCATTGTCTGTGCTCAATCAGGATACCATCCACTTCAATATACCTACCGATATGCTGGCGGGTGGGGGCCTCAATACCTTCGATGTGCTGGTGGACTATCCGCTGAATGCAGTGGATGAGTTAGACAACTCAGGCAACAACATTGTGCTGAACAAATCACTCTTTATTTCATCAGGACAGTTGTTGCCGGCTTACCCCTACCAGTTTGCTGTAATAGATAATAGTCAGCCCATGCTGAAGGCTACCACGGGCAATGCCCTGGAAACGGAGAAAAATTACATCATGCAGGTGGACACAACGGATACGTTCAACTCCCCCATGATGCAGCAGACACAGATAATAAGTGCTGGAGGAGTGGTGCAGTGGCCCATGCCATTTGCTATGGCTGACAGCATGATGGTGTATTGGAGGTGCAGTGCCGACAGCATATCGCCCGCTGAGGGTTACCACTGGAATATGTCGAGCTTCCAATACATAGCCGGGCAGCAGGGCTGGAGTCAGGATCACTTTTTTCAGTTTGAAAAAAACCAGATGGTTAACTTAGACTATGACCGCGAGGCGCGCCTCTGGAATTTTGAACCACTGCAGGGCAACCTGAAGTGCGAGGTGTATGGCGCAGCCAATACTACCTACGAGTCGCTGGCTACACTCTACCAGATTGGCTTAGCCGTGCAGGACTACGGTGGCTATGGATTCGGCACACCCTCGCTGATGGTGGCGGTGATAGACAGCAGCACCTTTGCGCCATGGGAGAGCAACTACAACGGCCTTAATCCACAGCACGACTATGGCAACACATTGGTAAGTGCCAATGCACGGCAGCGCACCGAACGCTATTTCATATTTCAGCAGAACGATGCAGCACAGTTGCAGGGCTTTACCGATATGGTGACCAACCAGGTACCTGACGGCCATTACTTATTGATATACACCTGGCAGTATGCACAAAAGGCCAACTGGGATGCCCTTGCACCGGAAGTCTCAGATGCTTTTGCAACGCTGGGAGCCACAGACATTCTAGCCGCACCCGATTCTGTCCCTTTTATTTTCTTCAAAAAAATGGGGCATGAGGAAACCATGCAACAACTCGTGGGCACGGCTGCTGACGACCACTTAGTGCTGAATACCCCACTGAACGGAGCCTTGGGCAGCGCCAATATGCAAGGCCCGCTCATTGGCCCTGCCATGGAGTGGGAAAAGGCAGAGTGGCAACTGAGCGCATTGGAAGAAACAGCAGGAGACACCACGCGCATTCGCCTGCATGGCATCACCTGGCAGGGGGCTGACTATATGCTGAGCGACTGGGCTGAAACACCTTCAGTGGTGAGCGACCTGAGTTTGCTGATTTCTGCCGAGCAATTTCCCTTTCTGAAAATAGAGGCACGCGAAAAAGACTTGGTTAATACCACACCGCCACAGGTAGATGCATGGCGCATCTTATACCAACACGCACCCGAATGTGCCATCAATGCTGCTGCGGTATTCTATGCAAGCCACGACACATTGCAGCAAGGTGAGCAGCTGCATTTTGCCGCAGGCATACAAAACATTGGTACTGTGGACATGGACAGCCTGATGGTGCGTTACCTTGTGAAAGACGGCAACAATCAAATACACAAGGTTATATATCCATTGCAGGCACCTCTTAATGCAGGTGCCCTTTTTGTGGATACAGTGCAAATAGCAACCGCAGACCTGAGCGGATTGTGTATGCTGCAGATAGAAGTGAACCCAAAGGACAGCCTCACGGGTGTGCCCCACCAGTTGGAACAATACCACTGGAACAACTTTGCGCAGTATTATTTTGTGGTAACAGGCGATGCCATTAACCCCGTGCTGGATGTTACCTTCGATGGGTTGCACCTGCTGAACGAGGACATTGTGAGCACACAGCCACACATCGTAATCACATTGGATGATGAAAATGACTTCTTTCTTCTGAATGAAGAAGCCGATACTTCCAACTTCAAAATTTACCTGACCACGCCATCAGTGGTTGCGCAGCCGGTGTATTTCAGCTCCGGCTTATTGACTTGGACACCCGCCACTGGTGCTGCCAACAAGAGCCGGATTGACTATTTGCCATCCTTTGCAGAGGACGGCATGTATAGCCTGCGAGTGCAGGCCAATGACAAAAGCGGAAATGCCTCAGGCGACTATGACTATGAAATAAAATTTCAGGTAATAAGCAAAGCAAGCATAACCGAGGTGCTGAACTATCCCAATCCTTTCAGCACGCGAACCCAATTTGTATTTACGCTCACAGGAACGGAGGTGCCCGATGAAATGAAAATTCAGATAATGAACGTAAGCGGTGATATAGTGCGCGAGATAACGCAGGACGAATTGGGACCAATGCACATAGGCCGCAACCTGAGCAGCTACTGGTGGGATGGCCGCGATGAATATGGCGACCTCTTGGCCAATGGTGTTTACCTCTACCGCGTGGTGGCCAAGTTGCACGGCCAACATATAGAGCTATCGCCCACAGCAGCTTCGCGCTATTTCAACAGGGGTTTTGGGAAGATGTATCTGCTGAGGTAAGTCCGGGCGTTCACCCCTTCAACCCTGCCTCATGAAAGAACAATGGCAACAGGGTGCGTATTCCATGCACACGATACACCTTGCCTGTGCGACCCCGCATGATGACAGTGATTGGCGATTGCTGATTCACTTCGAATTCCAACATGGCTTGCCTGCATGCACCACATGGAGCTATGGGATGGTCACTTGCAAAATTTTCTGACCCGGCAGTGATAGCCACTTTGTGTATTGCCATGCCCGGATACTGCGAGCCTGCGGCAAAAAACGCAACACGTTCGGCACACAAACCACTGGGATAGGCCATGTTCTCCTGGTTGTTTCCGGTGATGGTCATTCCGTTTTCCATGAGCAGCGCTGCCCCTACTTTGAAACGACTGTAAGGTGCATAAGCCTTGCCCATGGCTGCTGTGGCATCTTCCAGCAATTGTTGTTCGTCCAATGGCAGTGATGCCGCGCTATCTAATTCTTCGATGTGAGTTTCTATAATCATCTGTTGCCAAAGTAATGCAAGGTTGGTGGCTGCACGATGAGCTATGTAGCAAGGCTGTAGCATTGGTCAATTCAGTTAGACTTGCAACATGATACCCGGAGTAGTTTGTTCATTGTTGTTTGCGGCCATCATATATAAGTGGCGCTTTTTTTCGCTGCCGGGTATTCCGCGCAGGTGGCTGCTGGCAGCCTTTGCTGTCAAGCTCATTGCAGGCCTTATGCTTTGGTATGTATATACACATCACTACAGCGCAAGCCATGCAAGCGATGCACACCGCTATTATGACGATGCCATGGTGATAAATGCGCAGTGGCACGAAAACCGTGAAGTATTCTGGTCGCTGATGTTGGGCAATGGTGAGGACAGCAGTACTGCATACCAAAGTGTGTACAACAAATTGGTTGGCTGGTATAGCGGCTACAGGTATGGATTAACCAATGATTGCCGCACTATCATCCGCATTCATGTGGTCATCTCATTTCTTTCATTCGGCAGTTATCACGTCCATTGGATTTGTATGGCATTTTTTGCCTTCACAGGTCTTGTGGCTTTGTATCGCGCCTTCAGCGAAATATTTGTGTCGAGGAAAATCTGGCTGTTCACCGCATGTTTTGCATTGCCATCTGTAGTGTTCTGGAGCGCAGGCCTGCTCAAGGAAGGGCCAACCATGCTTGGCCTTGGCCTTTTGTTCTGGAGTATATCATTACTCCTGAGCAATCACAAAATCTGGTACGCATATCCGATGTTGATTTTAAGTGTTTTGCTCCTCGTTACCATCAAAGAATATGTTCTGTTCAGCATGTTTCCGGCCATTGCGTTTTTACTTTTTGTGAAGTTGGCAGGACAGCGCAGGCTCATGTTGAAATTCATTTGCGTGCAGTTGCTTTGTTTTCTGGTTGCACAAAATGCACATCACTTCTTCATAGGTGGCGACTTCCTTTATGTACTCAACAAAAAACGTGTTGACTTTGAAAACACAGCCATGCTCCGCGGTGCGAACAGTGTGGTGTATGTACCTGCCACAGCAGATGTTCAGTCATTCACCCTGCATTATCCGCAGGCATTTGCCCTTGCATACTACAGGCCTTTTGTTTGGGAAATAAGATCACCATTCTATATCGCCTTTGCAGTAGAAAATCTTTGCTATGCCCTGCTTGCTGTACTCACCATTTTGTTTTTCAAACCACCACCCGCAGCACATCGTGCCATGCTGCTGGCAGCTCTTTCATTTGTATTGGTGCTCGCATCCATAATTGGAAATACTGTTCCCGTGTTGGGGTCTGTGGTGCGCTATCGCATAGCTGCATTGCCTCTGTTGGTGATAGTGTGCGCAGCGTGCATTGACTACGACAAGCTGCGAAGTCTCAGGATTTTTTTAGCAAAGCGCGCAAAACCTGCAGGTGAGCAAGTAGCACACAGGGAACAATAAATGCCGGAAGCCAGACGAATGGAAAGTGTAGCACCGCATAGTTAGGATGTGTAAAATTCCATGCCTGTAATGCAGTAGGAGCTGCACCTGCCGCTGTTATTACAATCACAAAGAGTGAGACTATGCCCAATACATTCCATAGCGCAAACAAACTGCGTGACATGCGCTGTTTGTGAAAATAAAGCCACACCACAAATGGTGCAGTGATGCCAAACACAATGTCGAAATTGTGACCTTCGAAGGTCATGCTCTGCGGCACCTGCCTTTCAGCAGCAAGCCACCACAAACAAATTTCTACCAGCAACCGAACTATATGAAGCCACACAAGCCAGTGCATATTCAGGGCATCCAAAAATTTTCTGCCTGCTTTGGTAACAAAAAGTGTAATGATGATGACTGAAAAAGTAACTACGGGAAAAGCAATATGAGGTGGTATGGATTTGCGCTCTATGTACCAGCCATTGAGCGACAGTGTGCTTTGGAATATCAGCCACATAAGCAGCAACATGGAAAATAAATTGGCTCTGCGCTTTACCCATTCATTGCTACTGGTAAACATAGCCAGCATCATCAGTACCAGTGTAGCCAGCGTAGTAATGATGAATACAATGGTGATGTGATAGGGCAAGTGAGGCAACATCGTTTGGTCAATTGGGTGATGCAAATGAAACTACAACAGAGATTTATCAGCCATCGTTTTCATCATGTTGACCTTGTGCAATCTTTTGCCCATGCTGCTCCACATAGATTTACCCCCGCTTGACACAAGAGAATACCACATCATCACGCAAAGTTGCCGAACTGAAATGTTTCCAAAAACGATACATGCTTGAACAAGGTGAGTTCTATGCCATGCATTACAACAGCATACATGATGTACCTCAGGCAGAGTGGAACAAGTTGGCCGGAAGCCTTCATGCCTTCCTCTCTCCGGCATACCTCTCCTCTTTGGAAGATGCGCACGACAGCAGGCTGGATTTACGCTATGCCATGTTTAAAAACGGGGAGGGTCAGTGTATAGGAATCGCGGCTTTTCAGATCACGCACTTCATCACGAGCGAAAGTGCCTACGGCAGTGCTTTGATAAGGCGGCTAAGTCAGCTTACACGCTATCTGCGCAAAGGTCATATACACAACATACTCATAGCAGGCAACACATTTGCCACAGGTCGCCATGGTTTTCAATTCATACCAGCGGTGCATGCGCAGACACAGGCTCATCTTGTGCTGGATGCCATGATGCATATAGCAGCTCAAGAGAAAAAACAAGGAAGAAGAATTTGCGCCATGCTGGCGAAAGACTTTTATCCCCCTGAACGCGGACTCTCTGACGCGCTTGCCAACCGCAGGTTTTCCTCATTCTCGGTGGATCACAACATGGTGATGCCTGTACTGAGCGAATGGAAAACGTTTGAAGATTATCTCTCGGCCCTCAACACAAAATTCAGAACCAAAGCAAAAGCATCGCTTAAAAGATCTGCGGAACTTGAGATAAAACTTTTGACCGCTGCTGATGTGCACCTGATGGCAGCACGAATGCAGCAACTGTATGAAGACGTACATGAGAAGGCAGATTTCAAATTAGGAAAAATGAATGTGCTCGCTCTTGCCGGTATCATTTCTAAAATGCCTGATACATTCTGCCTGAAAGGCTTTTTTTATCAGCATGAGCTTGTAGGATTTAGCACCGCGATGAGATGTGGAAATAGTCTGGAAGCACACGTCATAGGCATTGACTACGAACGAAACAAGGTGCTTGGTATCTACCAGCGTATGCTTTATGAATACGTGAACATGGCCATAGAACAGAAGTGTACCAACATTGTATTTGGTCGCACGGCTGCAGAAATTAAATCCACAGTAGGAGCATTTCCTGTAGACCTCACCATCAGTGTATTTCACAACCGAAGAATTTCCAATGCACTGCTCAATCTGATATTGGGATATGTAAAACCTACACCCTATGCACAGCGTGAGCCTTGGCGTGCCGAAGTACTTCCTGCCATATCACAAATTGCTCTTAACCCAATACATCAGGTATGAAAAAAGAATATACCAATGGAGAAGTGACCATAACGTGGCAACCAAAGCTCTGCATACACAGTGGAGTATGCGTGCGCGGACTTCCTGCAGTTTTCACACCTAAGGATGCCCCATGGATAAAAACTGACAAGGCCACGACTAATGAATTGGTGGAGCAGGTAAAACTTTGTCCCAGCGGTGCACTTACTTACAGCATGAATGATACATCGGGTGATTCCGAAATAGAAGCAAACAGCCACATTGTATGAATGTATTGCCATTGAAAAAAGAACGACTGTTGCTGGTAATACTTGCGGCCATTCAATTCACCAACATAGTGGATTTCATGATAATGATGCCCATGGGTGACATACTGAAAAAGTCGCTGCACATAAGCCCTGCGAAGTATGGGCTGCTTGTATCATCTTATGGGATTGCTGCAGGCATCACTTCTCTGCTGGGTGTTTTTTATCTCGATTTTCTTGAAAGAAAAAAAGCGCTTCTTATGGCATACGCAGGTTTCATATTGGGTACGGCTTGCAGTGCCATCATTCCCAATACATCGGATGCAGATCTGAATTACAAGCTCTTCATTTGCACACGTGTATTCACCGGCATCACCGGAGGCTTACTTGGTGGACTTGTGTTGTCTATAGTGGGCGATGTAATTCCACTGGAACGAAGAGGCCGCGCCATGGCGGTTGTCACCATTGCTTTTTCTCTTGCCGCCATATTGGGCATGCCGCTCTCTCTCTGGTTAGTCAATGCTTTTGATGAAAACTGGCACCTCCCCTTCTACGGTGTTTGTGCATTGAGCATTGTAGTGTGGCCATTGGCCTTGCGCATTATTCCTACATTGAACGAACACATTGCCAAAGCAAAACAACGCAGTAACGCATTCGAAACTTTTCGTGTGGCCTTCACCACTCCGGCACAACGAAGTGCTTTGTTGTTTACAGTTTTGCTTGTGCTTGGCCAATTCACCGTCATCAGTTTTCTTACTCCTTACAACGTGAATAATGTGGGCATTGCACAAAAGGACATCACCTACATCTATCTTGTGGGAGGCGCTGCTACAGTAGTAAGCGGCTTCATGATAGGCCGCTTAGTGGACAAGGTGGGACGCTTTCGTGTGTTTACCATTTTTGCTTTGCTCTCCATCATTCCGGTAGTTGTCATTACAAATCTTCCGCATAGCGATTTGTGGGTTGTGCTGGTCATTGCAGCCTTTTTCTTCGTCTTCATCAGCGGAAGAATGATTCCGGCAAACACCATTACCAGTGCCGTGGTGCCACCACAACACAGGGCCGGATTCATGAGTTTGAACAGTGCATGCATGTCGTTGGCCAGTGGTGCCAGTGCTTTACTTGCCGGCAGCCTCATCACACAAGCTGATGAGCACAGTCCTCTACAGGGCTTTCAGTATGTGGGATATGTGGCTGCCGGTGCTACGCTATTATCTCTTTTGCTAATTAGAAAAATGAAAGCGCTTAGTGCGAACTGAAATACACTTCGATTGAGTGCCTTTGACACACGATTGCTTCCTAAATATCATGCATCGCAAAAGGATGAAATACCTATCAGCTTTTATTCAACTGAAATTATTCTTATTGCTGCACATGCAGCCACATGCGCAAACGCCTTTCGCAAGAGCTTATGCCAACCAAAACCATGTATGGCTGATATGGAATGGCACCGTAAAATTCAACAATAAGTATTCTGTTTTTTATGACTTTCAATCACGAAGAGCTGAGCTCGTTGAGACAGCTCAACAATGGGTAGCACGTGCAGGTTTGCTCTACAATACAAGTGAGTCCGTCAACTTCGGTGCGGGTTATGCCTATGTGGAAACGTACCGCTATGGCGACTTTCCTGTGCAGAATAATTTCACCGAACACCGCGCATGGCAACAACTACAGCTGAAACAAAAGTTTGCAAAGTCCACCTTGTTTCATCGTTATCGGCTGGAACAACGCTGGATTGGCGACAGCAACTTTGGCGCATTTCAAAACCCACGATACGAAAACAGAATACGCTACATGATGCGTTACAACATTCCGCTTTTCAAGGTGAAGGAGAAGCAGGTGTATACCAATCTGTGGGATGAGGTGATGCTCAACTTTGGTTGGCAAGTAGGAAGAAATCTGTTTGACCAAAACCGGGTAAGCGCTCAATTGGGAATAAGCATCACGCCCAAGGTGAATATCGAATTGGGATACATGAATCAACTGTTACAACAACGCGGAGCCACCAGCGATGGAAAGAACAAGATGGAGAATAACAATACAGCTACGCTAACGGTGACGGGGAATTTCTAAACTTGAATTGAATTTTAAACTACCCAATCACCTTCAACACCTCAAAATTCTTAGGCACCAATATCTCAAAATGTGTATCCGATAATTTGCAGATGTTGGTGTTAACAGGCACATCGTCCAACAACACATTTACAGGTTCAAAGGGCAAGCCTACCAATTGCAAATCATACTTATCGTACTCAGGTTCGTACTTACCGCTGATGTGTTGGCGTATGGTAATTTCATTCTCCTTCGCGCTTAGGGTAAATGTCTTTTCGCAATACAATCCCTTTTGATAATCGTAGCCATCACCTGAATCTTCATACAAGGTGCTGCGTGTTTTTTCTGTGTTGTAATAAGCCCACATCGTTAGCTGCTCTATTTTTTTCTCGCCTACGTGCTGCATCACCGGATAGTGCGGCACCACTGCACCTGCGCGCACAAACAATGGCATAGTTTCAAGCGGTGCATCGGTCAGTATTTCGCGCGCACCTTCGTGCATCTGTTGGGTGAAGTAGTTGTACCATTTGCCTTTTGGCAGGTACACATAGCGCTGCGCATTTCCGGATTCTGTAACGGGGCACACCAAAAAATGATCGCCTGCTAAAAACTCATTGCTGCGTGGCAACATGTTCTGGTCCTGGTCATCGGCAAAGGCCATGGGGCGTATCATCGGAGTGCCGTTGTGTGCGTATTGCCAGAAAGTGGTGTAGAGGTAAGGCAACAATTTGTAGCGCAATTCAATGAAGCGTTTTACAATTTCTGTTGCCTCGTCACTGAACGACCACGGCTCCTGATTGCCATGTTGTCCGCTGCTGTGTGTGCGCATCAGCGGATGAAAAGTGGCCAACTGAATCCAGCGCACATACAACTCGCTGGTAGGATGCTCGGTGAAACCACCGATGTCGCTGCCCACAAATGAGTAGCCGCTGATGGCCATGCGTTGCATCTGCATATTGGCTACCCACAAGTGTTCCCATGTTGCAAGGTTGTCACCTGTCCACGTACTGCTGTAGCGCTGCGTGCCACTATACAGTGAGCGAGTGATGATGAACGGACGATGTGGTTTTGCAAAGCGCTTTACTCCATGAAACGTTGCGCGAGCCATTTGCATACCGTACACGTTGTGTGCTTTGCGATGGCTACTCGGATGTCCGTCATAATCATGCCGCACATCAGGAGGAAATGTTTTTGATTCCACTTCCATCACTGCGGGTTCGTTCATGTCATTCCACACACCACGCACTCCGTCTTCTGCTATCAAGCCTTTGAAGAGTGTGGCCCACCACTCGCGTACTTCCGGTTTTGTAAAATCAGGGAAGTAACATTCGCCCGGCCACACCTTGCCTTTCATATAGTCACCATCAGCGCGTTTGCAGAAGTAGCCTTTGTCAAATGCTTCCTTGAAAACACTGTAGTTGGTATCAATCTTAATTCCCGGATCGATGATGACAACGGTTTTGAAACCATCCACAGCGAGGTCTTTGATCATCGCAGCAGGCTGCGGAAATTTTTCATTGTCCCATGTGAAGCAACGAAAGCCATCCATGTAATCAATGTCTAAATACAGTGCATCGCAAGGAATTTGTCGCTTGCGAAATTCTGCTGCTAAGTCGCGCACTGCACTTTCCGGATAATAGCTCCACTTGCACTGATGGTAGCCCAATGCCCACATGGGCGGCATCTCCGGCTTGCCGGTCATGTTGGTGTATCGCTCCACCACATCCAGCGCATTCTTGCCATAGATGAAGTAGTAATTCATTTCGCCACCATGCGCCCAAAAACTGGAAGCAGAATTGCGCTCGCTTGCAAAGTCGAAAAAACTCTTGAAGGTGTTGTCCATAAAAACACCGTACGAAATGCCACTGTGCATGCCCACGTAAAACGGAATGGTTTTATACAGTGGGTCTTTATCCTTCGCATAGCCATACTCATCAGTCGCCCAGTTTTGCACGCGCTTGCTGCGCAGGTTCAGTTGCATCGGTTTGTCACCAAGGCCGAAGTAGTGCTCACCACTCTGCACTGTTTTGCTCATCATCACAATGTTGCCTCCATACAATGGATGCGGCTCCCAGTGAAAACCTTTTTCATCTCGGTTGATTTCGCGGCCTGTTTCAGCATCAGTGAAAATGGCCTTCATGTTTTTCTTTTTGATGCAACACTTCAGCGCAGAAGTACGCACTTGCCAACAGCCTTCTTCTTCGTGCAATTCAAATTTGGAATAACCTCCTTCGAAGTTGTGTGCTATGGCATAAGAAAAATCATCTTCGAAAAAACCTTCTGTTGCAAATCGAATACGAAGGATGTAATC
>JBJXFP010000132.1:0-12563 GCA_046155615.1 Flavobacteriales bacterium
GTGACGGGTGTCACTTTCCACGCTGCCGATGTGGGCAAGTTTCTTTACGAATTTCCAGAATACCAAAACAAGATTTCGTGCATAGTACTCGATCCACCCCGAGGGGGCATTGCACCCAAAACATTGAAGAAAGTGATGGCCTTAGGGGCTGCGCGAATTGTTTATGTGTCATGCAATCCAGGCACACAGGCACGCGATGCCATAGCTCTTGCTGAATCAGGTTATGTTCTTAAAAAATTCAGCATTGTGGATCAGTTTCCTCACACTGCGCATGTAGAAACGGTGGCGGTGTTTGAGAAATTCAATTCTTAATGAAACGAATTATTCCAGCCTCAGTCATCAATACATAGAGACCAGAAGCCAGAGTTGAAACATCCATGTTGTTTGTATTCGAGAAGTTTTGTACCACCTCACCTCTTGCATTTATCACCTGCACATTTTTTACAGGCATATCACTGCGCACATTCAGCACTTCGCTGCATGGGTTGGGCCATAGCTGCAATGCACTGTCTGATACTATTTCGTACACGGATGAGTAAGGAGTGAAGGCTGTCTTTTGCAAATACAACCGATCTTGCTCCTCATATCGTTCTTCTGTAAACAGTGTGATGCACTGCCCCGTAACTGTTGGCAACAAACTGGTGAACCATTTGAAGCTTGTATTGCTCGATGTCACATTCATCACGCTGCCATTGAGTGTGCCAGCGCTGGTGATGTTTGCTGCCTGCAATTGCGCGATGTCGTCATTGAGCACATTGTGTTTCTGTGCACACACTATGGCACCACCTTGTCCGTCATGTACAATGTTGGGTTCTACTACATCGCCAAACTCACCGTCCAGAGCCAACACGCCATCTGTGGTCCACTGCACTATTCCGCTGGAATTTACTTTTTGCGCATAGATGTCCTCATTGTTGTTGTCAGGATTGCGCAGGTCTTCCCACACTGCAAATAAGTTACCTGCGCCATCGGTGGTCGCCTCTATGTTCATTTGAAAATCATCAGCAGAGCTGACACTGATGCCTGCTTCATTGCCCCACATTGGTTCACCATCAGGACTCATGCGCTGTGCGTACACATCAAAAGGTGCACTGCTGCCTATCCTACGGCAGTACACTACGTAAGCTCCCTGCTGTCCATCGCTCAACAAGCGGTGGGTGTTGTTGTTGTTGTTCGTCTCCACTACCAGCGGCAAACCACTTTCTTGCCACTGGATATTGCCATCGGCATCCACATGTTGCACATAGTAATCACCATCGCCATTGCGCTCATCAAGCCAGCCCACGTAGCATCCACCGCTTCCATCAGTCACTATTTGCGATTCATATTGCGAATCGGCTATCGGAGTGATGTTTAGGTTATTGTCCCAAAGCGTATTGCCATCTGCATCCACGCGTTGCATCAGCACATCTACATTCTGCAATGGCATCAACGTATTCCAGCATACAAACACACCACCCTCGCCATCGCTCATCATAGTTATTGGAAAACTCTGTGTCTGAAAATTGTAGTTGGCGTCTTCTTGCAGAATAAAACTCCAGAGCACGTTGCCGCTTTCATCTACTCGTGCAAGTGCAGGTTGGTAATTGTTGAGGCCGGGCAGTTCATCGTTGTTTCTGTTGTCAGTCCATGCCACAAAAATGCCGCCTTCACCATCAGGCAATGCTATGGGTTTGTATTGCAGATAGAGGTCAGAACATACAAGCACACCACCCTCGCCCCACAGGCGTAAGCCGTTTGCATCTATGTGCTGTGCGTACACATCACCATCTATTAAGCCGCTGACACGGTTTTCAGTCCACACCACAAAGTAGCCACCTAAGTTGTCATCCACAAATGTGGGATATTCCTTCACATATGCAGAGTCAGACACAAGTGTATTGATAGCAGTGTCATCTGTCCATTGTGCTGATGCGCTGGCAGTGCAGATGAGAAATAAAACCGAGGTAAAAGTGTTTTTCATTTTTTAGAATAGAGTGATTAATAAATGCTGATCATCGCTTTGACAAAGCCGAATCAAAACTACAACATTCAATCTGCCCTGTTCATTCCCTCAATACCGGACGAGTCAGACCCGCTAGCAGGTTTCGTGCAATGAGTTTTTTATCTTCAATACTCACGCGTATGCAACAGATAACATCACTCATGCAGAATCAGTTTGTGTTTTGAACAAGTTCAGTGTTGTAGATCAGCATACGCACAATGCGTATTTGGCAACGGCAGCAGTGTTTGAGAAGTGAAATGTGGCTTTCCCTTTTTTTCACGGTGCCTATTGTTGATGTTTGCAGTCATCATAATTAGCACATGCCCAAATCACGCACGCTCATACTCACATCAAAACAGATCAGCCAAAAGCTGATGCGCATGGCGCATGAGCTACACGAGAACAACTACACTGAAAAAGAAATAATACTGGTAGGTGTGGTTGGCCGTGGGCTGGAGGTTGCCATGCGCCTGCACAAGTTGCTCAAAGGAATAGCAGAGTGTGATGTGCTGCTGCACCATATAGAAGTGAACAAAGACAAACCATTGGGCAGCGAAATGAAATTCAGTGGTGACATAAAATCATTGAAAGGAAAAAGTGTAATCCTGATTGATGATGTGTTGAACTCTGGCCGAACTCTCATTTACGCAGCTAAGCACCTGCTCGATGCTGAACCGAAACAACTGGCAACCGCTACGCTCGTTGACCGCTTTCACCGCAGGTTTCCTATCCGTGCTGATTATGTCGGGCTAACGCTTTCAACCAATCTCAAAGAACATATCAGTGTAGAAATGGAAAAAGGAAAGGAAGCGGTTTATCTGGAGTGATTATTTACTGCTCACAATTTCCCGCACTTTCTTTTTACTTCTTGCCAGATAGAAATCATCTTCCACTGACGGCAGCCGCTGCCAGTTGGTAATGTGAGTGGATGCTGCTTGCAACAATTTCAGCTTGTGATCCTCAGTGCTCAGTTGTGCCATCATGTAGCGCAATTGATCCACATTGATGCAGTTGGCACTTACAAAGTGATTCATACTTTCTAATTTCAACACATCAAGAGGTTTCCTTTTCAGCTCGCTCATGTGCAGCTCAAACTCTGCAGTGGTTGCTACATGCGCACATGTATTGTTGGTAATGGTTTCATTGGATAGCACTGTCACATTGAGCGTGTCTTTGTGCATAGATAGGGCAGAGTCTATAGCCATTACTTCGTTGTTCGATTCTGGAATTGATGCGATGGATTCACTTATCAATTGCAGCTTGTATTTGCCTTTCACACGTGCTACTTCATAGTAATAAGCTCCATGCGGTTTCAAATTCAACTCCTGCGAAATAGCAATGCCAGCATTGCGCGGCACACTCAAAGTCACAACCTGTTTACCTGCCTGTAAGTCGTTCAATGTTATTTCTACAATGGGTTGATTGGTAACCCTGGCATCGTTCAGTGTGAGTATGAAAGCCAGGGTGTCTGCGGCTTTTATGCTCAACTTGCATTGTGCATTGGCTGTGGTAAAATGAAATACTAAAGTAAATACTGCTATGAGAAACTTCATGTTGTTCTTGATCATCATGGTTTGCCTGCTACTAAATATTGTTCCAACCCAACTTGTCTGTCATAGGTCGCAGGTATTTATGTCTTGCTATTTTTTCAGGTAAAAAAAACAGCGGGTTCAAATCCTTATCGCCCAACAACTGTGGCCTGTTGTACACTGCAAGCAATACCACACCCAGCACATAGCCTGTTGCAAGTAGCAAATTGACTAAGGCTGGAAGATTTATTTTTTCCTCAACTAACACATAGAGCACAGACAGCATAGTTGTGATGAAACCCAACTGCAAAGCCGGAACGAGGGCACTGAACAACTGCTTCCAGGTGATGGCCACAAGTACAGTACACAAATACATGCTCATGAGGTAATGAATAAAGGTGGCCATAACTACCGCTGTGGCAACCCATGTCATGCCATAAGGCATTGCCGCAAAGATGCCCACTGCTATGAGCAGCACGTAGATTGCTTTGAACCACGAACCTCTGTAAACCGCTCCCTTGGCTCTGAGCAGCGAATCGCACAACTTGCTCAGTGTGCGAAAAATGACAGCCGCGAACAACACCTGAAGTATGGGTGCTGCATCTGAAAATTTTTCGCCAAGCCAAACCATGAGTATGTCGTGCGAGAAAAAACACACAAATACCGTGGCGGGTATCACCACGCAGGCTATCAGGTTGGTGGCAATGAGGATGGTTTTGCGCAAGCGCTCATTCTCATCCTGCATGCGTGACATGCCGCTGAAGAGTACACTGTCGCTCAGCTTACCCATGATGGTGATGGGCTGCGTCATCACATAGTTGCTGCGCTCATACATGGCAGCCTTGCGCAATTGTTCTTCGTGCAGTACAGCACTTAGGCTCTGCCCCATCAGTGGAATAAGCAATACATCCATCTTGGTGGCTATGTAGTTGAGCGCATTGAACAGCGAACTGCCAAGCCCATAACTCATCAGCTCTCTTGTATTGACCCACTTCCAATTGCGTGTGATTTTCACCGGTTGAAAAAGCCAAAGCACAATAGTCATCAGCGCATTTTGTGCAAACAAAGCCCATACATAAGCCCACACATTCCAGCCGAGGTATGCGAGCCACAAGCCTACTATCACATTGCCAACTATGATGGAAATCATGCTTGCAATGAACATCACTTTGAATCGCATTTCGCGCATCATCATAGCACGGGGCACCACGGCCAATGCCGAAATGATGAAGCTGAAGCACACCACCTGAATGATGGATTGCAGGGAAGGAATCGCATAAGCACTTGCGATAAGTGGTGCACAAGCAACAAACAACAATGTGAAGGCTAAACCAAGAATAACTGCCGTATAAAATGCACCATTGATGTGCTGCTGATGAATCTCTTTGCGCTGTATGAGTGCGGGGCCGACACCTACCTGAGCAAACAACTCGGCAAAGCCCATGATGCTAAGCACGATGCCCATGAGTGCAAACGAGTCAGGGCTGATGAGGCGCGCAAGCAGACCTGTATAAGCTAACTGAATGACTACCTGAAGCACCACCGTGATGGTGTTCCAGGATACACTGCTTGCAAATTGTTGTCGCGTGGCCAAAGCCTTCTGTTTGATTTTTTTGAGGTGTTCAAATGTGTGCTATGCTCGCTCTCACATCTTTGCAAGATGAAACTTATGTCAACAGGAAAGGTGTTAACTGCCTGCACGATGAAGATGCTGGCCTGCATCATACTCGTAGCCACTTGCGCTGTGGCTTGCAAGCCAACCAAAGACGCAGCAGGCAACAAGGTAGCAAAAGCAGCTAAGAGCAAAGTGCTCTTTGCAGTCTATCTGAAAGGCCTGCGAGTGGAATCGTTTCCGAAGTACGACAAGGCAGGTGAGGAGTGGGATGCCTATGCACCGTTTGCCGCGAAGCCTGACATATACACAGTTGTGAAATGGAACGAAACTCAAATCTATAAAACTGAAACCATGCAAGAATGTGAATACGGTAAACCCATTGTTTTTTCAGACGGTCTACCGATTGAACTAAAGCCTTTCGACCAATCATTGCTTGTAGAAATATTTGATGAAGATGGCGTGAGCAGTAACGACAACATAGGCTACTTCGATTTGAACCTGCTTCAATACAAAGACTGGAAGACAGTGGTGTTATCATCGCAGGACAAGTCACTGAATGTGGCTCTGGAGCTTGAATGGGTATATCAATAAGTATTCAGCTATCAAGAACTCGATATGTCATTTTACTCTAACCTGCTGCGGCTGTTACCCCTCACTGTGAATTCAAGTGGAACCAAGCACCGCATGTTGATAGCCGCAGGTAAAATGTTGACTGCAAAAAGTGACAATGCCACAAAATATTACACGCAGTTTATTCAAATAACCAAACACCCATGTGCTGAAATAATCCGCTATGCACCTTACAATTTCTTTCGCGACTTCCATCGTGCTGCGCTGGGCCGCTACATGCAAAGTCATTTGAAACCCGGCCAACTCTTCATTGACATTGGTGCCAATCTGGGCGGCTACTCTATGCTTGCAGGCGAACTGGGATGCACCGTTTACAATGCCGAGCCGGAACCATCACTCTCAGCATTTCTGAAGGAGAATGAACATTGCTTTGGAAACCATTTGACTGTGGCACTCAGCGATGAAGAGGGGACATCCGAATTCTTTATTGCCGATAAAAACTTAGAAGGAAACTCGCTGGTGGCCAGCAACAAAGGTTGGCAACACTCGGGCTATTCGCACAGTGTGCAAGTGCGCACTGCCAGCTTCGATCAGGTGCTGCTGCCCAAAGTGGTCAAATACAACACACCGGCATTTGTAAAAATAGATGTAGAAGGCAACGAGGAAAAAGTGCTGCGGGGTATGACCCAAGCTTTGCAAAGCGACCTGATAAAAAATATTTGGTGTGAAGTGCGCGGCCCTCAGAGCGACCGCAATGCCAACAGTTACAAAGCAGTATGCAGCTTGGCTGAGGCAAATGGTTACAAATCATTTGTAGTAGATGCATACGGCCATGCACAATGCTTTGAAGAGCAAAAACATGTGAGGCAATTTTTCGACTTGCTATTTGTAAAGGATTGAAGACCTTCGCGCGCTTTTTTATTTTTCCAAAATCCACCCTGTCTGCAACTATTGGCACAAACAAGTTCCATACTTTATGAATTGCTGAAGCCCTGGGTAAGGCAAGGCGCACTGCTTTTTTTCAGAAAGGTACAGGTACATGGTGTAGAAAACTTTCCCATGCACAGGCCGGTGATACTCGTAGCCAATCACCAGAATGCCATGCTTGACCCTGTGCTGGTATGCCTGATGCTGCCTAAACAACTGCACTGGCTTACACGCGCTGATGTTTTCAGAAAACCTGCCCTCAACAAATTGCTGCGCCACCTCAACATGCTGCCTGTGTACCGCGAGCGCGACAAGGTGAGCGACCTGCATGGGGTGAATAAAGACACCTTTGACCAATGCAACCAAAGGCTGGCGCACCATGCGGTGATGTGTGTATTTCCTGAAGGCACCCACAGGGGTAAAAAGCAACTGATACCGCTGAAGAAAGGTGTGGCGCGCATGGCCACCACTGCTGTGCAGCATGGCATACACGACCTGTGCATAGTTCCCGTTGGATTAGACTATGAGAGCTACTACAACCACCGCACTACCCTGCTGCTCAATATTGGTGAGCCGATAGAAGTGCTGCCCATCATAGAAGCAAGTACAGACCCCGCACGTGCGCAGAATATGATGCTGGCCACTATACGCGCTGCGCTGAAAGAGCTGATGCTCGACATAGAAAATGATCAGGTGTATGATGCTGCCATGGCCGTGCAGCCCTTGTGCAACAAGCTATATGCATCAAGTGAGTTGCACAAACCATTCAGCAAAATGCACCTGCTGGTGGACAAACTGAACCACCACGAAGACCTGCGCACCGAGTTGAATGCATTGGCAAAACCCTATCGGGAACTCGCACATGACCTGCACATAGTAGAAAGGAATTACCGTGAAAAAGGATTGGCTTGGTGGCAATATGTACTGCTGGTACTTGCTGCGCCACCTGCACTGTTGGCCATAGTGCTCTTTTCTCCTGTCCATTTTTTTGCGAAGCAATTCATAAGCAGCAAAGTGCAAGATCCCCTGTTTGTAAACAGTATCCGCGTTTGCATCTGGACTTTTCTGGCACCGGTATGCACCGCGCTGATGGCTACCGCTGTTGCCCTTATCACATGCAATGTATGGTGGTGGCTGCCTGCTGCTACCGCCATGGTGCTGTGCGGCATCACAGCCTTGTACTGGATGCAATGGTGGCAACTGCTGCGCCACCACAAGCGCTGTGTCAACTACAAAAAAAAGAGGCCTGATGAATGGGCAGCATGGACCACCGCACGCTCAGCACTCAAGCAATGGATTACAAAACACACCACTACATAACTCAAGATGTATAAAAGAATAAACGGATTGCAACACATTGGCGTAGCCGTCACCGACATGGATGCCTCACTGCGTTTTTACCGCAAATTTTTCGGCCTCGATATTCCATTCTTCGACAGTGTGCAACCCGCACCACTGATGGATTACTACACGCGCAACCAGACCATAACCAAACGCGCAAGCATGGTGATAAACCTGCAGGGCGGATGCGCTATTGAAGTAATAAGGCCCACATCATTCGAGCCTGTGCATGCTAAAAATCCGGTGCAGGTGGGCGACCTCGGCATATTCATCACCACAGTAAAATGCAGGGACATCAAAAAAATACATGCCTGCTGCGTAAAAGAAAATGCTCCCTTCGTGAGTGACATCAGCACCGACCCCGCAGGTGGCGAAACTTTTTACATAAAAGACCCGGATGGAAACATCTGGCAGTATGTGCCGGGCAACCAGTGGTACACTGACAGCAAACACCTGAGTGGCGGTGTGGTGGGATGCACCACAGGAGTGAGCAACATGGACAAGGCAATGAAACTGTATGCCGACACGCTTGGCTTCGACAAAGTGGTGTATGACAAAAGCGGTGTGCATCCTGACTGGAGAGCATTGCCTGCCGGAAAGGAAAATTACCGCAGGGTGCTGCTTACCCAAAGCAATCAGCCCGGTGGTGGCTTTGCGCGCGTAACAGGAGCAACTTATATAGAATTAGTGCAGGCATTGGATCGCAAACCCAACTACATATTCGAAGACAGGATATGGGCGGACACCGGATTTGCACACATAGGCTTTGATGTAAAAGGAATGAAAGCCTTAGGCGATGATTTAGCCAAAGCAGGATACCCTTTTACCTGCGACAGCAACAATGCGCTGAGCATGGGCCAAACCAAAGTGCACTGCACTTACATTCATGATGACGACCGCACGCTGATAGAAATGATAGAAGTTTACAAAGTGCCCATCATTGAGAAGTGGGGCATATTTCTGAATGTAGAGAAGCGCGATCCGCTGAAACCACTGCCAGATTTTATGCTAAAAGCACTGAGGTTTTCGAGGGTGAGGGATTAGTGCTGTACTTCAGCATGTAGTTCTATGCTAATTCATCACACATGACAATTCTATACTCTGCCTTCCACGAAGTACATATCAATCTCCCCTTTGTTCTTCGCCTGGATTTTGCCCCGGTATGTGCATGTGTATGAATCCATCACCAACTCATAAGTAGCGCCACTTATGTTCACTTTGCCCTGCTCACCACTGCTTTCCATGCGCGAGGCTGTGTTTACAGTATCACCCCAAATGTCATATTGGAATTTCTTGATTCCTACTATACCCGCCACCACCGGGCCGGTGTGAATACCGATGCGGATTTCGAAAATGGATTTGCCTTCGGCTTCGCGTTGCGTTTTATAGTTCAGCATGAACTTCTGAATTTTGAATGCCGCTTCAATCACATCACTCGCATTGGTTTTATTCTTCACTGGCAATCCACCGGCTGCCATATACGCATCGCCAATGGTTTTTATTTTCTCGATGTTGTGTTCGGCCATTATCTCATCAAAGGCTTTGAAGCAGTGGTGTATTTCTGCAACCAATTCGGTTGGTGTAAGTTTTTCGGCCACCATAGTGAAGCCTTTGAAATCAGTAAACAGAACTGTCACTTCATCAAACAATTTTGCATCGGCACTTCCCTTTTCTTTCAGTTCCTGTGCAGTTTCATAAGGAAGAATGTTTAGCAAGAGGTTTTCGCTGCGGTCCTTTTCTTTTGAGATTCTTCTTTTCTGAACGAACACAATTCCAAGAAAAATGGCAAGGAATCCAAGACCAGCTATGGTGGAATTTCGAATCAGTTTTTGTTTTGAAATTTCCTTTATCTGAAGTTCGTTGTCTTTGTTGAGAAGGTCGATTTGGTGTTGTTTTTTTTCTGTCTCGAATTCAGTGCGGATCAGTGAAAGCTGTTTTGAAGAACCTTCACTGTTCAAGGAATCATGTACTGTATTGTACAGCAACGTGTACTTGTAGGCTTCATCGTACCTGCCAAGCCCGGCATTGGCTTTTTGCATTCCGCTGTAAATAATTTCAAGGTCTTTCAAAGCGCTATCTGCGCGGGCAACGGGCAGGGCTTCTTCAAAGTAGAGTATGGCTTTACTATACTGCTTTTGGCTGACTGCGTTGCTGCCTAACTGGTGGCGGTAATACATGGCCTGGTAGTCATCCCCGATTTCTACAGAAATGTTCAACGCTTTTTCAAGCCATGTATTGGCTTCGCTCAATTTATTTTCCATGGCGAGTGTAGATGCGTAATTGTTGTACGCATCCGCCACAAGGTTCAATTGACCCACCTCTTCCAGCATGGTAATGGCCTGGTCTAAATTTACATATGCTTTTTTGTAGTCGCCTTGCTTTGAGGCAACGGTTCCGATGGTTAGATAACAATTCCCTGTCTGAGACTTATCGTTGTGCCTGATGGCAAGTGCAAGAGCTTTTTCAGCATACATCATCGCTTCTTTGTAGTCTTTCAAATCCATGTAGTCATAAGCCACATTATTGTAGCTGCGACACATGCCCTGGGTGTCGCCAAGCTTTTCCATAATACGCAGCGACTTCAGGTCGTAGTCCAGCATCTTCACAACGTCACCCTGATTGCTGTAAATAGTAGCGATATTGTTGTAAACATCAGCGATGTCTAAGCTGTCGTTTGCTTTAATTGCCAGGCCCAGTGCCTTTTCGAAATACAGTTTTGAATTTTCAAAATCACCTTTGGCACTGTACATAGTTCCAAGGTTGTGCATACACTTCTGGTAGCCATCCATATCGGAAAGTGTGCTGTCCATAGCACCACTGATTTTCACATAATAAATAGCCGAGTCATAATTGCTGCTCATATAATGAGCAACTGAAATCTGGTTGGCCATCATGGCAATTCCCTTTTCCCATTTTATCTTTTTTGCAAGCCGGTAACCCTCGTGCCCAATGCGAATGGCTTCATCAGCATCCTCATAGGCCATCTCAAATACGATAGTGCTTAAGTAATTGATACGGGTGGTGTCATGATTTGCCTTAGCCATTTCATGACGAAGCGAATCAATTACTGGTGTGGTTGGTTGCTGGCCATTCAGATTGATGGCAACTAAAAGCACGAGGATGTATAATGTACTTTTCATAGTGCAATACTATCTGAATTTCACTTAAGCTTAAGACTGCTGCAAAGTCAACAAAAAAGGCCGACACATAGCCGGCCTTTTTCAATGCTATATCTGAAGTATCAATACTCCGTCTGAAACTGCTTCGCAAAACGCTTGCGATCATTTTCGTTCAGATAGACTTTGCGCAGGCGAATGCTCTTTGGTGTCACTTCCACATATTCATCAGCACCTATGTATTCCAATGCTTCTTCAAGGCTGAACTTGATAGGAGGGGCCATCACGGTTTTGGCATCCGTACCACTTGCGCGCATGTTGGTGAGCTGCTTGGTTTTGGTAACGTTTATCACCAGGTCATTGTCGCGTGAGTGTTCGCCTATTACTTGTCCTTCATATACCTCTTGCATGGCATCTACAAAGAACTTACCTCTGTCCTGCAAGTTGCTGATGCTGTACGCAACGGCATTGCCTGTTTCCATACATATCAACGAACCGCTTTGGCGTCCGGGTATTTCGCCCTTCATGGGTTGGTATTCTGAGAAGCGGTGTGTCATGATGGCTTCGCCCTGAGTAGCTGTAAGCAGATAACTGCGCAAGCCAATGATGCCGCGCGAGGGTATTTCAAATTCGAGGATGGTGCGGTCGCCTTTGGGTTCCAGGTTTTTCATTTCGCCCTTGCGCTTGGTCACCGCTTCTATGGCCGTGCCGGTCATCTCTGTGGGCAAGTCAATGGTGAGCTCTTCTATTGGCTCGTGCTTTTGTCCATGTATTTCTTTTATCAAAACACGCGGCTGACCTATCTGCAATTCGTAGCCTTCTCTGCGCATGGTCTCTATGAGCACCGAAAGGTGAAGTACTCCACGACCATATACAATGAAGCGGTCGGCTTTATCAGTCATCTCTAAACGCAGCGCAAGGTTTTTCTCTAATTCTCTTTCTAATCTTTCCTTGATGTGGCGGCTGGTTACAAACTTGCCGTCTTTGGCGAAGAAGGGTGAATCGTTGATGGTGAAGAGCATACTCATGGTTGGCTCATCTACAGCTATGGTTGGCAGGGCTTCGGGATTTTCGGCATCTGTAAAGGTGTCACCAATATCAAAGTTCTCAATTCCGTTGATGGCGCAGATGTCTCCACTCACTACACTTTCTACTTTTCTTTTTCCAAGGCCTTCGAATACATACAATTCTTTTATGCGGCCTTTCACTATGGAAGAGTCGCGTTTTACCAGAGCCACGTTCATGCCTGCCTTCAGCTCGCCACGGTGCAGCTTGCCTATGGCCATGCGGCCTGTGTAGGTAGAATAATCTAATGAGGTTACCAGCATTTGTGGTATGCCTTCCAGTTTCATAGGGCCGGGAATGTGTTCCAACACCAAATCCAAAAGTGGCTCGATGGTATCTGTTTTCACCTTCCAGTCCAGGCTCATCCAGCCGTGCTTGGCTGCGCCATACGCAGTGGGGAAGTTGAGCTGGTCTTC
>JBJXFP010000136.1:0-3031 GCA_046155615.1 Flavobacteriales bacterium
ATACTTTCAGCAGGCATACCTGTGATGGGCCACCTTGGGCTTACTCCCCAAAGCATCTACAAATTTGGTACTTACCAGGTGCGTGCTAAGGAAGAAGAAGAAGCTGATCGCCTGCGCAGTGATGCTAAATTGTTAAACGACTGCGGATGCTTCGCGATTGTATTAGAAAAAATTCCCGCCAAACTTGCAGCGGAAGTCACAACAAGTATCGAAGTGCCAACTATAGGTATTGGTGCCGGTGGCGATTGTGACGGACAGGTATTGGTAGTACACGATATGCTGGGCATTACCCAGGATTTCAGTCCGCGCTTTCTGCGCAGGTATATGCATGCCGGTGAACAAATGCACAATGCAGTGCAGCAATTTGTGGCCGATGTGAAGAGCCGCGATTTCCCAAACAACACGGAGCAATACTGACCTCATCTGATGTTTGATTGATGCCGAACCAAAGATCATTGGCAGTCATGTCAATGCTCATTGAGCTACCAACAGAAAGAGATTCGTACATTCGCGCGCTTTTTTGAAATACAGCTACATCTGTTTTAAATGTGTTGGTGATTGGGACGTGCGTTCGCTGGTGCATTTGCAGAATGTTAAAGATGCTCTACAAAAATTCTCACAAGAGTTTGAGTCGAGCATCTTGGAAACCACATGCTGAAAGACTTCAGCCTCTGTGCTTCTCTGCTGCGGTTCCTCTGTTGACCCGCATGCACATGCAATTCAAACAGCACCCATTTATTACACAACAATCCTGTTCACGTACAGGATAAAAAACAACACATTTATCATGTCAGATTTTATTTCACTTGGCCTTAGTAAGCCAACCTTGAATGCCATAGCAGCGCTTGGCTTCGAAACACCCACACCAGTACAACAACAAGCCATACCCGTGATGCTTGGCGGCACACAAGATGTGGTGGCCCTTGCACAAACAGGCACTGGCAAAACAGCAGCCTTCGGATTGCCATTGGCCGACTTGTTGGATTTTTCATCAAAAAAGACCCAGGCGTTGATACTCGCCCCAACGCGGGAACTGTGTATGCAGATAACACGCGACATTCAAAGCTTTACCAAGAATGCAGGCAATGCACACGTGGTGGCCATCTATGGCGGTGCAAGCATTGACGGGCAGATACGCGAAGTGAGGCGAGGACCTCAGATCATAGCTGCCACACCCGGCCGTCTTGTGGACATGTTGGAGCGCAACGTGGTTGACCTTTCACAAATTGATTTCGTAGTGCTGGATGAAGCTGACGAAATGCTCACCATGGGCTTCAAAGAAGATTTGGACTTCATACTTAGCAATACGCCTAAAGAAAAAAACACCTGGCTATTCAGTGCCACCATGCCCAATGAGGTGCAGCGTATAGCGCGCACATACATGAATGAGCCTGTGGAGATAACCGTGGGCACCAAAAACTCAGGCAACGAAAACATAGAACACCAATACTATGTGGTGCACGCCAAAGACCGCTACTTAGCCCTTAAGCGCATAGCCGATTTTAATCCGGACATATTCGCCATCGTGTTTTGCCGCACAAAAGCAGAGACACAACAAGTGGCCGACATGCTGATAAAGGATGGCTACAATGCCGATGCACTGCATGGCGACTTATCGCAGGCACAGCGCGACTTTGTAATGAAACGCTACCGCAGCCGCACCTTGCAGATGCTGGTGGCCACCGATGTAGCAGCGCGAGGCATAGATGTGAATGATGTGACCCACGTGATAAACTACAACATGCCTGATGAAATAGAAAGCTACACCCACCGCAGTGGCCGTACAGCACGTGCAGGTAAGACAGGCGTGAGCATTGCCATCATCCACAGCAAGGAGCTTTTCAAAATCAAACAAATTGAAAAACTAATCAAAGGAAAATTTGCTGAAGCAAAAATTCCAACCGGATTTGAAGTGTGTGAAGCACAACTGATGCATCTGGTAAAGCGAGTGCACAATGTGACGGTAGATGAAAAGAGCATAGCACGCTATCTGCCCGCAGTGTATGAGGAACTGAAAGAGCTGGACAAAGAAGAAATCATCCGCAGGTTTGTGAGCATAGAGTTCAACCGCTTTGCTGACTACTACCGCAATGCGCCAGACCTGAATATGAATGCCGGCAAAGACGAGCGCAGAGTCAGCAATCCGGGAGTAGTAAAGTTGTATGTGAACATTGGAGAGATGGATGGCTTTGACCACAACAATATCAAAGAATTCATAGCCGACAATAGCGATATAGAACAGAAGGACGTAACCTGGGCAGATGTGAAGAACACCTTCTCGCTGATAGAGGTGAGCATAAGTGTGATGGATCAGGTGATGAATGCCATACACGGTGCTGTGTACAATGGCCGCACGGTGCGCATGGAAAGCCGCGGCAACCGCGATGCAGGCATTGGCCGCACGCGCATGCGCAGCGATCAGGAATTTCGCAGGCCTCGCGGTGGCGAGGGTAGCGGAGGCCGCAAATCATTTGGTGGCGACCGCAAAGGCAAAGGCAACTATAGCGGTAAGAAGAAGTGGTGAGGATGAATGGAAGTGGATAGTTGAAAGTAAGCACCACCCACAACCCCCATTTTGTAACTAAGCAAATAACCCATTCTGATAATAAAGGATTGAATAGGGAATGGCCAGTGCTCCTTTCTATTGCAAAGCACAAATGTTCTCATGCTGAATGCAGTGGAATAAATGTAGGATGGAAAAATGGAGTGAGCGGCTTTGGGCTGATCGTTTTATCATGTCGTGAATTTGATACATGCCACACACACCTGCCACCATGCGGAGTTTCCCCCTGCTGGCCAGCAGGGGCGCTCAAACTGGCGCTTCGGGATACCTTTTAATTTTGTAAGTAATACAGATCCGGCTATGGATGAAACTACAAAAATGAATTGGATAAGTGGCGAGGCAGTGATGAGCGAAATGCATGACTGCGTGGATCAGGTCAGGCGCCTTGGAGAAGATTGGCTGGTATTGATGAAGACCAATCATGCCGATCATCCTGAGTTTGACAACCTGATGAGGGTGATAGAAGAA
>JBJXFP010000138.1:0-25366 GCA_046155615.1 Flavobacteriales bacterium
TGACCATACAGGCCAATCCATACTTCATCAGTCAGGGATCACAATTGCGCACAGCCGAAGTGGCTAACAAGGTTGGCGCAAGCATTGGACTTTTTGTGTATCAGCCTGTCAGGGAAAAATTATCGATGCGTTTTGCGGTGGAGGCTCATCTTGCCAACACCCACGTGTTGTACGATACAGGCAAATCGTTTTTAGAAAAATCTTATATATATCCGGTATGTATAGAATTACCCATTGCTTTGGTATTCGGGCGGCATTACCGTTATGATTTGATTGCGCCAGACTTCAACAAGTTTGGTTTTATTGCCGCGATACGTCCAGTAATACCGCTTGGCCTTTTTCACAACTCGCAGCCATTGCTCAGTAGTTTCAATGTGAATTTAGACGCAGGCATAACACGCGGAATACCTATGAAGAAAGGAATCATGCGTGCTGACCTAATCTTTTCATATGGGCTGTTTAACCTCATTGGTGAAGGCACTGAAAATTTCAAAACAAACTCGATAGAATATTTAGGGAGAAATTTTGTGGGATTGCGTGCATACTTCAACTAACCCAACTCATAGATTACCATTCCGCTGCGTAGCTTCGGTTCAATCCACGTACTCTTAGGTGGCATAGTTCCTTTGTCATCAGCCACACGCTTAAGCGTTACCACGCTCACCGGTTGTAATACAAATGCAACTGCAAAATGTCCGCGATCCACGGCATGTTTCAAAGCATGGTGACCACGGGGTTCTTCCATGAAGGAAACGCGCCTGTCTTTCCTTAAGTCATGAATGCCAAGCACGGGTGAAAGAATATCGTCTGAAATGTTTTGTGCTTCTATTGCCCTTCCATCTTTTCGTTTCATTGTGTACCACGATTTGTTCAGATACATCATCACTGCCGGATCTTGTAGTGGATTTTTTGTTTCACTCAGCGTAAATTTTTTAGAAAGTGCATTCATGAATTGTTCTTCGCTTAATCCATTCAAGTCCTTCACCAGGCGATTGAAAGCATAAATCTTCACATTGCTTTCGTCAATGATGTAGGCGAGGAAATAATTGTGAGGAGATGAAATGTCTTGTGGATTGGCCGCTCTCCGTTTCTCGCACAACGCTGCACTCGATGCGCAGCGGTGGTGACCATCTGCTATGTACAGCGCATCCTGTTGGGTGAAAATTTGTTGAATGGTTTGCACATCCTTTGCATCATCAATGCACCACAACTCATGGCGCACTTTGGTTACCTGCGTGAAATCATACTCAGGCCTTGCAGAAGTATAGTGCGAATAAATGTTATGTAGGGTTTCTGATCTCGATGAAATGAGCAGCACAGGTTCCGCATTCACATTGGTGTGATCCAGGTACGCTGTGAAAATCTCCTGACGTCTGGAAAGTGTTTGCTCGTGAATCTTAACGCGACCTTCCAGATAATCATCAATAGCCACTGCGGCTATGATGCCAATAAAACTGTGATTGTTCTTCGTTTGTCGATAGAGATAGAACGATGGCCGCGTATCCCGAACAATGATTTCTTCATTTACAAACTGCTCATACTGCTTGCGCACAAGACTGTATCGTTCTGTCATATCCAGCTTGTGCAATTTGCTCTTACCAATGTCTGGATGGATGATGTGCAGGTAGGAATAAGGATTTTCATGCAGCTTTTTGCGCAGTTGATTCACTGTATAACTCACATAAGAACGCGATGCAACAAGGTGCACTTTGTCACGAGTTGGACGAACGGCATTGAAAGGTTTTACTGTGAGCATGGGTTTCTTGCAAAGGCATATGTGTTCTTTCTCGCAAAGACACAAAGTCGCAAAGTTTATGATGATTGATTTTCAGCTTTGAACATTTTCTTAGCGACTTTGCGAAATCTACAGTTTCATTACGCGCTTCACATTCTCAGCTATCTCAAGTCCAATGCGCTCTTGTGCCTCTACTGTTGATGCTCCTATATGTGGTGTTGCAATCACCTTTGGATGCTTCAACAAAACTTCGTTGGGTTTTGGCTCACCCACAAATACATCCAGACAAGCGAACGAAATGTGGCCGCTATCGAGATTTTCTATCAATGCCTTTTCATCTATTACCCCGCCACGCGAAGTGTTGATGAGCACAGCCCCCTTTTTGATATATTGAAATTCCTCGGCATCAATTACGGCAGCTCCATTGGCTTGCTTTGGAACATGCAACGAGATAAAATCTGATTGCGATAACGTGGCGTGAAAGGGTTGATAAGGAACATTCACCGGCACATCATGCCCTGCTATATCCAGCACTATGGTTTTGTGATCGTCACTTGTGCGATCGTGCGCAATCACGCGCATACCACAACCAAGGGCATACCCGGCAAGCGCCTGACCAATTCTGCCAAAACCAATAATGCCTAATGTTTTTCCACGCAACTCAAATCCTTTGGCGTATTTCTTCTTCAGAATTTCAAATTCAGCTGAGCCTTTCAAAGGCATTTGTGCTCCTGAATCGTAAACACCACGTGCTGCTGCGAACATGCTGGCAATTACTAATTCAGCAACTGCCTGTGAGCTTGATGCAGGCGTGTTGAACACATCAATGCTTTTGCTGCGGGCATATTCTGCATCTATGTTGTCAATGCCTACTCCCCCTCGTCCTACGAATTTCAGATTCGGGCAAGCATCAATTACTTCTTTACGAACTGTGGTAGCACTTCGCACAAGCACACCCACATAGTTCTCCTTATTGATAGCAGCCGCAAGATTATCCTGTGCCACTTTTTCTGTTACTACAGTACAGCCCATGAGTTCAAGGGCCTTTTTTCCTGTGGCATCTATGCCATCGTTTGCTAGAATTTTCATGTATTTATTTTTAGAACACAGATGACACGGATTGAATGGATCAACACTGATTTGAATCCGTGAAAATCTTTCCAATCCGTGTCATCCGTGTTCCATTAGAAATTATCCCTTCAATTTTTCAAATTCCTTCATCACATCTACAAGCACTTGCACACTTTCAACAGGCAACGCATTGTACATACTTGCGCGATAGCCACCAACAGAGCGGTGTCCTGTTATGCCACTGATACCCGCATCCTTCCACATTTTATCAAAGTCAGCAGCGAGCGCTTCATTGTTTAGCCGGAAAGTTGGATTCATCCATGAGCGCGAGTCAGGAACACTATGGCCATGAAACATGCTGTTGCGATCAAGCTCGTTGTAAAAGCAATCTTTCTTCTCCCTGTTGCGAATTTCCATTCCTTTCAAACCACCGTTTGATTTTATCCAACGCAGTGTAAGCATGCTGGCATACACCGCGAAAACTGCCGGAGTATTCAGCATGGAATCTTTCTCGCAATGCGCTTTCAAATCCAAATAAGTGGGGAGTTTTCTTCCTGATGGATTCAGTTTGTCTTTGTCGATGATGTACAAAACGGTTCCTGCGGGACCCATGTTTTTCTGAGCACCGGCATATATCAATGCAAATTCATTGGCATCAAATTGCTTTGAGAAAATATCCGAACTCATGTCACACACCAGCGGAACATTGCACTTAGGAAACTTTTGGAACTGTGTTCCGAAAATGGTGTTGTTCGAAGTGAAGTGGAAATAATCATAGTCACCCTGCACCTCGAACTCTGGTATGTAGCTGTGATTTTTATCAGAAGAATCTGCAATCACATCCGTTTGCCCTACAAACTTTGCTTCCTTGATGGCAGCGCTCGCCCACACACCAGTGTTGACATAAGCAGCCTTGCCTACCTCCTTCATCATGTTCAGCGCAATGGTGTAGAAGCCAAGCGTGGCGCCTCCTTGCAGAAAAAGCACTTCATAATTCGGCTTCAATCCAAGAATTTGTTTCACAAGATTTCTTGCTTCATCCATTACTACTTCAAAATTTTTGGAGCGGTGAGAGATTTCAATCAGCGACAAGCCCATATTATCAAACTCGAGAATTGCATTGGCAGATTGTTCAATGACTTCACGAGGCAGTATGCAAGGCCCTGCGCTGAAGTTGTGTACCTTTTTCATTGTTACCGGAGTTAAAAAATGAGGCGCGAATGTATTGCCGCATACATCAGAGAAAAGGCAGATTCATGGCATCCCGCAATGAAATATTTTCTCCAGACAGGATGTGGTGTGCGTTGATATATACCTGACTACGTTCGAGTACTTTATCCTCGGTAAATTTCTTCAAATCATCAGCCTGCAACCCAAAAACAAGCGGCCTCGAAGCCTTACTTGCTGATATTCTTTGCAGCAAAGCGGCAACAGGAACATCCAAGTAAACAACATGTCCTGCTTGCAACATCAGCTTCATGTTATCAAAAAAACAAGGTGTGCCTCCTCCCGTTGCTATCACAAACTTCCGCTGATTGGCAACAAGATCCTTTAACTCATCGCGCTCCATTTCTCTGAATGTTGCTTCGCCCCTTGTTTCAAAAATTTCTTCGATGGTTTCGCCATTGCTCTTCTCTACTTCATCATCCAGATCAAAAAAAGGCAGACGCAACTCTTCGGCCAATTGCCTGCCAAGCGTGGTTTTGCCGCTACACATGAATCCGATGAAAAAGATTTTCATAGTCTTTGTACCCAGTTTTGAATCATTAGCAGACCATGCTCTGTAAGCACACTTTCAGGATGAAACTGCACACTGCGCAAGTTGTATTGGTTGTGTTTCATTGCCATTGTTTCTCCATTCTCATCCGTTGCTGTTATCACAAAACCATCGGGTAAGGTTCGCTCATCAACAGCCCAACTGTGGTAGCGGGCAGTCAAAAAAGATGGTGGTAACCCATCAAACAATAAGTCGTTTTCTTTCAACATTGTGTTACGGGCAATGCCATGATGTACTTGTACAAGATTCTTCAGGGTGCCACCAAAAGCTACTGTCATGGCCTGATGCCCAAGGCAAACACCAAGGATTTTTTTTGAAGAAAAATATCGTTGAACAAGCGGAACCGTGATGCCGGCCTCTTGCGGTAAGCCAGGGCCTGGCGAAATCACAACCTGATCAAAGTCATTGACTTCATCCAGGGTTATTTCGTCATTTCGCTTCACTGCAATTTCGTCCTCACAACTTTGTTCTAAGTAGTGTACAAGGTTGTAGGTAAAGCTGTCGTAATTATCAATTACCAGGATGGACATAGGCAAACGCGTTGGACAAAGATGTAGAATTGTCCGGTCTTGCAAAAGTGATCCCCCCATTTCGTCAGACTCATGACGAAGAGCACGACAAAAATTCATAGCAAATTTGCATGGCTGAATCATTGACTACTGCGCATTGTCATTCGAATGAAAAAAACAAAACCATGGACTTTTCAAAATTTACACTCAAGGCACAAGAGGCTATTCAAAAGGCACAGCAAATTATCTTAGATAAAGGTCAGCAATCCATTGAGAACGCTCATTTGCTCAAAGGCATTTTAGAAGTGGATGAGAACGTGACTCCATTTCTGTTGAAGAAGTTGAATGTGAATACGAACATTCTGGAACAGGCCCTTGACAAGATGATTGATTCGATGCCGAAAGTTTCCGGTGGTCAACTTTCACTTTCAGCCGAAACCAACATTGCACTGAATCGTGCGCAAAATCACTTGAAAGAATTCAACGATGAATATGTTTCGATAGAACATTTGCTGCTTGCGCTAGCGGAGGGAAAAGACAAAGCTTCGCAAATGCTTCGCGATAGTGGAGTTACTCTAAAGGATTTGAAGAAGGCAATTTTAGAATTGCGAAAAGGACAGCGAGTCACTTCAGCTTCGCAGGAAGAAACCTACAACGCACTTGAGAAGTATGCCAAGAACCTTAACAAACTTGCACGCGATGGCAAACTCGACCCTGTGATTGGCCGCGATGAAGAAATCAGGCGCGTGATGCAAATCCTTTCGCGAAGAACAAAAAATAATCCCATCATCATAGGTGAACCCGGCACAGGAAAAACTGCCATCGCTGAAGGCATTGCGCACCGAATCATCAATGGCGATGTTCCCGAAAATTTGAAATCGAAACAACTTTATTCGCTCGACATGGCTTCATTGATTGCCGGAGCGAAATACAAAGGAGAGTTTGAAGAGCGATTAAAATCCGTAGTGAACGAAGTACAGAAAAGCGATGGAGAAATCGTGCTGTTCATTGATGAAATACATACCCTCATCGGTGCCGGAGGTGGCGAAGGCGCAATGGATGCCGCCAACATTTTAAAACCCGCTCTCGCTCGCGGAGAGCTGCGAGCTATAGGTGCAACAACGTTGAATGAGTACCAGAAATACTTCGAGAAAGACAAGGCACTTGAAAGGCGTTTTCAGAAGGTGATGATTGATGAACCCGACCGCGATGCTGCGATTTCGATACTGCGCGGGTTGAAAGAGAAGTACGAAAATCACCACAAGGTGCAGATAAAAGATGACGCAATAATTGCTGCTGTGGAACTCTCGCAACGCTATATCACCGACCGCTTTCTTCCCGATAAAGCCATTGACCTGATTGACGAAGCAGCAGCAAAACTGCGGATGGAAATTAACTCCAAGCCTCAGGAGCTTGATGAGATTGAAAGACGCATCATGCAGCTTGAAATTGAACGCGAAGCAATCAAGCGTGAAGCAAACCAAACGAGATTGAATGAGTTGAACAAAAGCATTTCTGAGTTGAGTGAAGAACGAAATTCCTTGTCTGCAAAATGGCAAAGCGAAAAAGATGTGGTGGAAAAAATCCAGAGTTCAAAATCAAAAATTGAAGATTTGAAACTACAGGCGGACAATGCTGAACGCGAAGGCAACTACGGGTTGGTTGCAGAAATCCGATATGGAAAAATCAAGGAAGAAGAACAACTAATAGAAACCAATCGAACCAAACTTCAGGAGTTGCAGGCCAACTCCAAAATGCTGAAAGAAGAAGTGGACCCTGAGGAAATTGCCGATATCGTTTCGCGCTGGACAGGCATTCCGGTGAAGGCACTTGTCGAAAGTGAAAAAGCAAAACTTCTACGTCTTGAAGAAGAATTGGGAAAACGTGTAGTTGGTCAGCACGAGGCAATCCAGGCAGTGAGCGATGCAGTGCGCAGAAGTCGCGCAGGGTTGAGTGACGACAAAAAACCAATTGGTTCGTTCATATTTCTAGGAACAACTGGTGTTGGGAAAACAGAACTGGCAAAAGCGTTGAGCGATTTTTTGTTCAATGATGAAAATGCAATGACCCGCATTGACATGAGCGAATACCAGGAGCGCCACGCTGTGAGCCGTTTGGTTGGCGCGCCTCCCGGATATGTGGGCTACGATGAAGGTGGCCAGCTAACGGAAGCAGTTCGAAGAAAACCCTACTCAGTAATTCTTCTCGATGAAATTGAAAAAGCACATCCTGATGTGTTCAACATCCTGTTGCAAGTTTTAGACGATGGAAGACTGACTGACAACAAAGGCCGAGTTGCGAATTTCAAAAACACTATCATCATTATGACGAGCAACCTCGGTTCGCAAATCATACAAGAGAATTATGACAAAACGAAAAATGCCGATGATGAAGAATTGTTTGAAAAAACAAAAGACGAGGTGTTGCTTCAATTGAGGAATTCATTGCGCCCCGAATTTCTCAATCGCATTGACGAAGTCATCATGTTCACCCCACTGAGGCGCGAGCAGATAAAAGAAATAGTGAAGATGCAGTTGAACTTGCTGAATGAAAGACTGGAGAAAAACGAATTGCACCTTGTGGCAACTCCTGACGCACTTAACTACCTGAGTGAAAAAGGCTATGACCCGCAATTCGGTGCACGCCCCGTGAAGCGTGTTATTCAAAAGGAAGTGATGAACGAACTATCGAAATACCTGCTTGCTGGAAAAATTGACAAGAGCGAAAAGGTGGTTCTCGATGTCTTTGATAGGCAAATCGTTTTCAGGAAAAAGATTGATGAAGAGGTGGTGGTAGAGGTATAAAAGCCTCCTTGGCTCTCTGTGAAAAATCTTTGTGCCCTCTGTAGTGAAAAGTTTAACCACGGAGAACTCAGAGGAAAACACAGAGGTACGCAGAGAAAGGCAATCGAATTCCACAACGGTTGTTAGCGTATCAAAACCCGATGTACTTCCTGATGAGCACCTGCAATAATCTCAACATGATAAATTCCAGGCGATAGCGCTGTGGTGTTGAGGAGCGTTTGTTCTGTATGGTGCATGGTGGATTGCACAAGCATTCCGCGAGCCTCATAAATTTTTGCAGTGAATTCTTTCAATGCACATGATGCGGTTATCATCAATTGTGAAGTGTTTGAATTGTTTGTAATAGAGAAGCATTTCGCATCATTCACTTCTTCCATCGCAAGCGCACAGCCTTGGAGGTTGCTTGCATTCACAGCCTGAAACACTGCCTCCTCCAATGAATAGAATGCACTCACATCTCCAAATTCATAACCCTCCCAAATGCCATTGGTCATAAAAACAAATCCGCCATTGATGCTTTCATCTGTGTACCAATAGAGGTCAGAAATCAAACCATAAGCTTCGCCTGCATGTCCTTTGAAAATATTTTCTTCCCAAATGTGGTCACCACCTTCTGTATCGGTTGTCACCTGCACACCCAATCCCCAACTGCGAAACAGTCCGTAGTAATTGTCGCCATTGCTGCCATTGTATGTCCATTGGGGTGTGTGCATCAGTTCCAGAGTTTCCTCATTTAGAATTTCCACACCATTCCACGAACCATTGCGGTGCACGACAAGCAACTTCGCAAGGTCGTACACCGAACATCGCAAGCTACCCTGCGGCCCGTAGATGAACCCATTGGTTCCAATTTCGTAATTAGTCAAGTCAAGTTGTTCGGGTTGCTCGCCCTGAAAATCGTCCACTTGCGGAGTCCAACCACCCTGATTGCGATAGAGAACAGCCACGTTGTTGATGTTTTCAATATCTGCAACGTTGAAGCTGCCTGCTATTTGCAATGGATTCAGAATTTCATTTTTCATGTACACATCGAAACGCTGGCCACTCAGTGCTTCTATCAATGTTCCCACTACACCAAAGTTCGCATTGGAGTATGTGAAATAGGTTCCGGGTTCTTCCTGGCGCCACATGTTAGATGTGTAGTTATTGCCACCGGGTAAAAACAATTCACTGATGGAAGGTGGATTGGAATTGCCAGACGTATAGCCAAGAAATCCTGAATAACCCGTTCCATCCTGAATGCTCCCGGTGTGAGAAAGCAACATGCGGTAAGTAATTGGTATATCGGGCCAGTTCGGATTGCGCAATTCAAAACCCAGCGCATCCGAAACATCTTCATCGAGTTGGAACAACCCTTCCTGATACAACTTCATCATCCCCGTTGCCGCCACCAGCTTGCTGATGGATGCTATGCGGTACATGGTGCTGTCATCAATGTCAAGTTGGGTTTCAAAATTTTTGAGGCCGTAGTGATGGGCTTCAATTTCTTCACCGCACACAACGGCCACTGACATTCCCATGAGTTCGAAGTCTTCGAAGATGGTCTGAAGATTCGAACTCAATTGTCCAAAAGCACCAGAGGCAAGCATGAGGGTCGAAACTATAAGGTATTTACTTTTCATATGAACAAAAGTAATTTGAAGGGCAATAAGAGCCTATTCCATACGCCAAACTGAAATGCTTTTAGCTTGCCGCCATTATGCATCACTTTTTGCAGCAATTCGAAGAAAAGGGTTTCTATGTATTCCATGAATTCATTAGTAACAAGGAAACAGCAAACCTCAGAAATGAAATAGAAACACTGATGAATAACGAAGAAATGAAGCTCGCTGGAATAGGGAAAGCAGAAAACTTTCAGGTGAACCAACTGCAACGTGGCGATTTCATTCAATGGATAGATGAATCCAATGCGATTGAACCGGCAAAAATATTTCTCTCATTGCTTCATGAAATTGTAGCCACCCTCAATCGCAATTTCTATTTGGGCATTACAGACATTGAGTGCCATTACACGCACTATCCAACAGGCACATTTTACAAAAAACATGTCGACAGACATCGTCAGCAGTCACACCGAATAGTTTCCTTTGTGCTCTATCTCAATGAAAAATGGAATGTGGAGGATGGTGGCCAATTGCGCATCTATCACGATGATGAAAGCTACAATGATGTAATACCTCAGGAAGGAACATTAGCCATTTTCCTCAGTGAAAAAGAACATGAAGTTTTAAAAACAAACAGGCCGAGGCAAAGTATTACCGGTTGGATGCGAACTCGTGTTATCTGAATCAGAAATGCCGTGGCTGAAAATGAAAAAGGCCTCATGAAAAAAATGAGGCCTTTGATGAGCTTGTTGACCGACAAGGATTCGAACCTTGACAAACAGAACCAAAATCTGTTGTGCTGCCGTTACACCATCGGTCAATACCGCAGCTTCAGCTTTTTTTGAAGCGGGCGCAAAAATAGCCGTTCATCTTTACCGTACAAGTGCTTTTTGCATTTGGCTACTTTCGTCCGCCCAACGTGGGCTACAGCAACAATGAAGGAAATTCTGAATTACATAAATGGCCGCATGCAGCAGGCGGAGAGCCACACCTGGCTGAATAATGTAAACCCCGCCACCGGCCAGGTCTATTCACTTATTGCTGATAGCGATGAGCGCGATGTGGAGCAAGCCATAGTGGCAGCATCCAGTGCTTTCAATAGCTGGAGCACAATGCCAGAGGCAGAAAGAGCACGCATCATGCTGCGCATGGCCGACCTCATTGCCGCCAACTTAGACAAGTTTGCAACAGCAGAAAGCATAGACAACGGCAAGCCTGTAAGTCTTGCCCGCACCGTGGACATTCCAAGAGCAGAAAGTAACCTGCGCTTTTTCGGAACAGCGGCCATGCATTGGGCCAGCGAAGCACACATCATGGAAAATCGGGCGGTGAATTACACGCATCGCAAACCTATTGGCGTAGTGGGCTGCATCTCACCCTGGAATCTGCCCCTGTATTTATTCACCTGGAAAATTGCACCCGCATTAGCCACGGGCAACTGCGTAGTCGCCAAGCCTTCTGAGATAACACCTATGACAGCTTACATGCTCGGTGAAATAGCCATAGAAGCCGGACTGCCTCCCGGAGTGCTAAACATTGTGCACGGCCTGGGCAACAAAGCCGGACAAGCCATCGTGTCCCACCCGCAGGTGAAGGCTATCTCGTTTACCGGAGGCACTGCCTCAGGCAAACACATTGCAAGCATTGCTGCTCCCTTGTTCAAAAAACTATCGCTGGAGCTTGGTGGCAAAAATCCCAACATCATTTTCGATGATTGTGATTTCGAAAAAATGCTGAGCACTACCATCCGCTCATCCTTCAGCAATCAGGGTCAGATATGCCTTTGTGGTTCGCGCATTCTGGTTCAGAAAGGCATTTACGAAAAATTCAAACAACACTTCGTAGCGAAAGTGGCAGCCATGAAGGTTGGAAATCCACTGCTGGATGAAACCAAAACAGGTGCCGTGGTAAGCGAATCGCACATGCAAAAGGTATTGTCGTACATAGAGCTGGCAAAGCAGGAAGGCGGAACCATATTGTGTGGCGGACATCAGGTGATGCTCAGTGGGAATAATGCTGGTGGCTTTTTCATACAACCTACCGTTATAGAAGGTCTTGGCCCTGAGTGCCGCACCAACCGCGAAGAAATTTTCGGCCCGGTAGTAACCATACAAACTTTTCAAACAGAAGCAGAGGCAATCAGTCTTGCTAACGCCACTGAATATGGCCTTGCTTGCAGCCTGTGGACACAAGATGTGAATCGCGTGCATCGCATGTCAGCACAATTAGAGTCGGGTATTGTGTGGGTAAATTGTTGGCTGCTGCGCGACTTGCGCACGCCATTTGGCGGAGTAAAAAACAGCGGTGTAGGAAGGGAAGGCGGCTGGGAAGCCATGAGGTTTTTCACTGAACCTCAAAACGTATGCATCGAGTGGAATGGACACTAAATCAGAAATGCCGCCTCATTGCTGAGAACGGCACTTCTGAATCATGTAAAAATCGTTTCGGTGTCAAACATATATCCTACTCAAATCCGCTTATGTGATTTGGCCCCGGCTGTTGTCAACAATTCATCAACAGCCACTCACTCTCTTCAATCATTGATGTAAACAGAAAACGAACCTGAGTAAATAATGTCGGCCCCTACGGCCACACCATTTTCCAATTCGTTCAGTACCATCTGAAAATTGACGGTCTCGGTACCTCCGCTGATGGGAGCGGCTATCACTTGCACCAAGCCCTCCTTTGGGGCAAACTGCCGAAGTGTGTCTAATGGATCATTCACGTTGAACTCTTCAATCAAGGCAGCAAATTCAAACTCACCATCTTCTTCATCTAAATAGAAAGTGCCGCCACCGTCTAAGTCAGGAATTTCGATGATGGTATTCAGTCCATGGGTATCAAATTCGCCCTGCACTATTACATCAGCCGTGATGTAGTACCTGCGCGACTCGGCCACAGTGCTGTCAGTAAGTATATAGTTTGCATCCAGCAGATTGATGGCCATACCTTGCCAGGTAACATTGCCACAAAGGCATGCATAAGGAACAGGCAAATAATCGGGTGTTTTACGGCAGCCGGCCAACATGGCAACAGCAACGGCAAAGGATAAAAATGTGAATGCTCTCTTCATAAATGAAATGGAATAAGGCCGCACGAAAATAATGTCATTCGAAATCAGGATAAAGCAAATACTGTTTGCGCATGACTTTGTAGAGGTCAATGTCCTGTTTCCAGGTTTTGCGAATTTCTATTGTGGAAGTTCCGGCTACAAGTTGTTTACGCAACTCATCGCTGCCCGCCAGCTGGTCAAAAAACTTTTCATTTGTAAAAAAATTCTTCTTATCGATACATCGCTCATACATGCCTGTGAGCCACTCCATATATAACTCGCGCGATGAGGTGATATAAAACTCTCCAAATTCCTGCAGGTTGTGTCCTGTACATAGCTGCCCTTCATACTGCGGATCCATGGCTACGCCTGCCTGATCTTTCGGAGTAAATTCATATTTGCCTGTGGTGTTGCCGGGATAACCAATGCACTGAAAAGGCAGCTCAGTGCCTCGACCTACACTCACCGCTGTTGCCTCAAATAAGCACAGCGATGGGTAAAGATATACCGATGCTGCATTGGGCAGATTGGGCGATGGTTTCACCGGCAGGTGATACAAATCCTTATGTGAATATTCAACACATGGTATCACCGTTAAATTGCATTTGACTTTGCCTTTCAGCCAACCTTCGCCATTTATCATGTTGGCCAACTCACCTACTGTGCAGCCATGCACCAGCGGTATAGGATGCATTCCAACGAACGACTGGTGTTCCATTTTCAGAACCGGGCCATCTATATAGAATCCATTGGGGTTGGGGCGATCAAGCACTATCACTTCTTTGTTGTTTTCGGCTGATGCCTCCATCACGTAGTGCATGGTGCTGATGTATGTGTAAAAGCGGGCACCCACATCCTGAATGTCAAACAGAATGATATCTACATCCTTCAACATCTCCGCAGTTGGCTTTTTGTTTTTGCCATAAAGTGAAACAACTGATAGGCCTGTTTTCTGATCCTTTCCATCTTTGATGTGTTCACCCGCAGCGGCCTCACCACGGAATCCATGCTCAGGTGCAAACACTTTCACGATCTGGATTTTCAGTGCAAGCAATGAATCAACCAGATGCGCAGTTCCGATTAACGATGTTTGATTGGCTACAACTGCCACACGCTTTTGCTCAAGCAGCGGCAGGTATTGAACAGTGCGCGAGGCACCGGTCTTAATGTTCGCATTTACTTCAAGTGACTTCAGAGGAAACACCGGTACTCCATTGTGCTGCGCTTGCCCACACGATGTGAGTTGAACAATAAGAAAGCAGAATAAAACAGGTCGCAGCATAGTGGGGGCAAATGTGTTGAGAACCACAGCGCATTTTCAAACACTGCACCACATACTTTTGGCCAACAGTGCATTGATAAATATTGAATCTGCCACATTTCATAGCACAGCGCCTGATGCGCAGTGACGACAAGGGCCGCATTTCGCGGCCCATTGTGCGCATAGCTACCATTGGTATAGCTACGGGTGTGGCGCTCATGCTGCTGAGCGTTGCTGTGGTGCGCGGCTTCCAACAAGAGATTAGAAACAAGGTGATTGGCTTTGGCTCTCACTTTCAGGTAACTGCCAATGAGCGCAGCTATAGCCGCGACTCCAGGCCACTGCTCTTCGACAGCGAGGTGTACAACAAACTGCAAGAAACTGCTGATGTAAAACATGTGCAGGTATTTGCCACCAAGCCGGGCATCATAGAAACCAAAGAAGCTTTGCAGGGTGTAATCATCAAAGGCGTGCGCGATGATTTTGACTGGAGCTTCATCAACAGTTGTTTGACAGCAGGCGAAACACTACAGGGCGATTCTTCTTCCAAGAAATACGAAATAATCATAAGCAGCTACATAGCAGGCCGCATGAAGCTGAAGCCGGGCGACAAAACCAGCCTCTACATTTTTACTGATCTGGCAGACCCGCGCCAGCGAAATTTTACAGTGAAGGGAATTTTCGAAACCGGACTTGAAGACTTTGATGCGCAATTTGTATTTGTAAATCTTGCACATGTGCAGCGCTTGTCAGGTTGGGGACTAAGGCTGGAAGCACAGGTTGACAGCACGTGTTTCGCAGATGTTATTCCGGTGGGGGCTTATGCCTTTGGTGGCGATGGCCTTTACAATTATCAATGGTCAGATCCTGACTGGATGGGTGAAGGCCCGCACGGTATGTACACCACCCGGGACACCACAGTGCGCGTTGTTGTAAATGATGAATCGGGCACATTGCCTGATACTGCGTGGCTAAGTATTGACTTTGCGGATGACACCAGCAGCGAAATTTGCAGGCCTTACACTACAAGTGTTACCACAGCGGGAGGCAGCGAATCACAGTACATCGGTGGCTACGAAGTCATCATTGATGATTATGAAAAACTTCTTGATACTGACGACAAAATATTCTCTTCACTCACCACCAAATTTTTACAGACACAAAAAATAACTGACCGCAATCCTGAAATTTTTTCATGGCTTGAGATGCTTGACATCAATGTGTGGCTCATCATCATTCTCATGGTAGTTATCTCCATTGTAAACATGACCTCTGCCCTGCTCATCATCATCATGGAAAGGCAAAACCTGATTGGAACGCTGAAAGCACTTGGAATACGCAACATTTCAGTAATGAACATTTTCATACGTCAGGCTATTACCATCATTGGCAAAGGCATGATTTGGGGCAATGTGGTGGGCATTGGACTGGCTGTGTTGCAATGGAAATTTCATTTCATCAGCCTCAATCCTGAGAGCTACTATGTAAGCAGTGTGCCGGTGAAATTAGATGTGCTCAGTTTTGCATTGCTCAATGCCGCAACCTTGATTTTATGCGCCATCAGCATGCTGCTGCCCGCACTTTTTGTATTGAAGGTAACTCCGGTGAAAGCCATGCGGTTTAGTTAGGCCAAATCTTGATCTCTTCGCACTTCACACCATTTCAGTCTTTATCGTAATCGTAATCCGTTTCTTCTAATTTCTTCTCTTGTCGGTTGGTCACTTTGAAGTCTTTGTACTTGTCTCGAACATAAACTAAGAAGTCGTACTGCGAACTTGTTTTCATAAAATTTTCAGACACATTCAGGTAATCTATGAATGCGTCAAACTGAGTATTGTCCAGATCAATGATATCATAAGCCACATAATAATGAAACAACTCCTTCAGCAGGTCGCGCTTCTTGTCTTCATTCTCCATCTCGGCTACTAAGCGTTTGCTCTGCTCCTTCTTGCTGAATTGCTGGTAGAGAAATGTGATGGGGCTTTGCGCAGCATCTATTCCGCTCAGCATGTAGTCGTTTTCATCATAGCCGAGCGCAGCTATTTCTTTCTGAATTTTTTCCAAATCGCGCGGTGCGAAAATGATTACCGATGGCGTGTAGTAATAGCGCACATCTAAGAAGAGTTCTATGGAATAGGAGGCGTTGTATGCAGAATCTGCAAACGTGAATTCGCGCGTGCTATAGCCCAGCGTAGTGATGGCAATGGTATCCGTATGCTGGCAATTCACCACAAAACTGCCGTCAGCTTTGCCGAACTGCCCGGTTTTGCTCCTTTTGTTTATGATGATGGCATTGCTCAGCGGCTGGCTGTTTTCATCATACACCTTTCCATTTATTGTTATGTTTTTCTTTGAAGTGCTGTCTGTTTGCGCAGCACAACGGGCCGCAAAAAGCAGCACAACACATAGCACAAGTATTGGTTTGATTGCTGACAACAGGTTTGCTTTTTTTGAAATGAAAAAAGTGCGAGTCAAATATGAGACCATGGATGGACGCGCCACACAGGTCATTTTGTTACAATAGATTGCAAAATTGGATAAATGGTAAGCAGCATTCGCAAGCTTGGTTGTTTTTTCGCCTCCCTCAAAAAAAGAAAAAAATCAAACACAAATAGAAATAGATGAACAAGCTCTTACAAAAGTTGATGATGGCTGTGGCATTGGCCGCAACTGTGCATACAGCTACCGCACAATCGCAAACTGAAACGGACTATCGCGCTATAGAAGCAGCCACCAATCTGCAATGGCAACATGCCGACTACGCAGCCGATGGCCTGGCAGGCACAAGTGCCAACAAGGCATACAGCGAATTGCTGAAAGGAAAAAAATCCACCACAGTAGTGGTAGCCATCATTGACAGTGGCACTGAAACATTTCACCCCGACCTTAAAGACAACATCTGGACGAATGCAGATGAAATACCGGACAACGGAGTGGATGATGATAAGAACGGCTACGTGGACGATATACACGGATGGAGTTTCATAGGTGGTGCCGGTGGCGATGTGGAGCACGACAACCTGGAGTTCACCCGCATATACAAGGAATTGAAAAATAAATATGAGAAGAAGGATGCAAGCACACTCAGCGGAGATGAAAAAAAGGAATATGCCCGGTATGTGAAAATGAAAGCTGACTACGACCAGCGCATGAAGAAGGCCCAGGAAGATGAGCAGCTCTACAGCCTGGTAAAGAACTCCTATGAAGGATTGGACAAGATGCTGACCGAGCATTTCAAAAAAGCAGATTACACCAAAGAAGAGCTGCAAGCCGTGGAAGGAGAAATGAAAGAAATAGCGGCAGCAATGCTCCAATTGCGCGAAGCCGGACTACCTGACATTTTTCCTGAATGGAAAGATCAGGTGCAGGGCATGGTGAAATACAACCTGAACCTGACTTATGACCCGCGCAGCAAAGTGGGCGACAACTACCGCGACTCGCGTGAAAAAGACTATGGCAACAACCACATTGATGGCCCACATGCTGACCACGGCACACACGTAGGAGGCATAGTAGGCGCTGTGCGCAATGCCTATGGTATGGATGGCATAGCAGACAATGTGCGGCTGATGGTGATACGCTGCGTACCCAATGGCGATGAACGCGACAAGGATGTAGCTAATGCCATTCGCTATGCGGCAGACAATGGCGCGCGAATCATCAACATGAGTTTTGGAAAATCATTTTCGCCACAAAAAGACGTGGTGGATGAAGCCGTGAAGTATGCTGAGAGCAAAGGCGTGCTGATGGTACACGCAGCAGGCAACGACAACAAAAACATAGACACCGCTGCCAACTTCCCAACTGACAAATACAATGACGGAACCTTCTGCGGCACATGGCTCGAAGTAGGTGCAAGCGGCCAGACAACAGACCAGTTGGCTGCATCATTCAGCAACTATGGCAAAAAGAATGTTGATCTCTTTTCGCCCGGTGTAGAAATATTCAGCACGGTGCCTGGCGATAAGTACAAACCCAACGATGGCACCAGCATGGCCAGCCCGGTGGCGGCAGGTGTGGCCGCAGTGCTTATGAGCTACTACCCGGAACTAAGTGCTGCCGATATAAAAGTCATCATGATGCAAAGTGCACAGAACTACGGCAAAATGAAAGTGCCCATGCCCGGCAATGACAAGAAGAAAGTGAAATTCAAAAAGCTGAGTGTGACCGGTGGCGTAGTCAATCTTTACAATGCGCTGAAGCTGGCGGAGACGTGGAAGAAATGAATCAATTTGTGAATTTGAAAATGTGGTCATGGTCTTGAGGAGATTCAGCTCTCACCGCGTCAAAACATTTCATACAGTGTTTCGGATCATTTTCAAATTCTCAAATTTTCAAATTCCCAAGTGAACATCCCAAGCAAATACATAGAGCAGGCAGTAGATCAGGTTGCGAGTCTGCCGGGCATTGGGCGCAAGACGGCACTGCGCTTAGTACTTGAGCTGCTCAAGCGCAAGCCTGAGGATGTACAACGCTTTGCAAGCGCACTTACCGGTATGCGCGAGAACATCCGCTTCTGTACCACGTGCAACAACCTGAGCGATGCAGAAATGTGCAGCATCTGCACCTCGCCCTACCGCGATGGCACCACCGTGTGCGTGGTAGCCGACCTGCGCGATGTGATGGCCATAGAAGCAACAGGACAGTATCAGGGCAAGTACCATGTATTGGGCGGCATCATCTCGCCAATGGATGGCATAGGCCCGTCTGATCTATTTATAGACAAGCTCACTGAACGCACCGAAGGTGGCGAGGTGAAAGAAATAATTCTCGCGCTGAATGCAACAATGGAAGGCGAAACCACTTGCTTCTACCTGTTCAGAAAGTTGAGCGAATACCCCGTGAAGATTACCACCATAGCACGCGGTGTAGCAGTAGGTGGCGAGCTGGAATACACCGATGAGATTACCCTTGGTCGCAGTATCACACTGCGCACACCTTACGAGGTTTCATTGAAGAGATGAGTGCTTAAGAAGTTGCAACGGTGTAGTGCACGGCTCTGTCTTCTAAATATTGTCTTACAAACTCAAAACACCCGGCCTCATCACCAACAAACTCAGGTGGATTGATTCCGATGCGGTTGAATTTTCCATCGGCAAGGAGGTGTGCAACTGCTGTGCAGGTATAGCCTGTGGTGCGCGCCATGCTGATGGTTTGCGTTGCGCGGTCATAGCGATCAAGCAAGTGGTATGTATATGTTTTCTTTTCGCCTTGCTCGGTTCCTTCTATTACAATGCGCATCACCGTGAAATCTTCTTCGCCCGGCTTCAGTTTCCAATCGGAGAAAAGCAGTTTTGATGTTACATCAAGCGGGCGTACCTTGGTACCACGCACATCTATTTCTTCTTTAGAGAAATAACCCGCATGGCGCAACACGCGCAGGTATTCTATACAGCCGGGATAGCGCAGTGTCTTTTCTATCATATCAGGTATGTGCGGCATGGTATGGATTAGCGAGCGCAGTCCATCGCTGTTCCAACTCTCTAAAGTACCAAGGCCGGGGAAGCCTACCAACTCTGCATCGCTCAGTGCTTCGCGCACTACAAGTGCTCCATTTTGCACATAGCGTGCCGGGCGTGTGTATTCTTCTATTACGTCCGTGGGAGAAAAGACTGCTTTGTATTCCCATGGCCATTGGCGCTCCACAGGCAAGCCACCCACCAAACATTCGTAGCGTGTCACTTGCATGTTGCGGTTGTGGTAGCCCAGTATGATGTTGCCCATGCCGGGAGCCACACCACAGTCAGTCACTATGCATACATTTTTCTCCTTTGCCAGCGCATCCAATTCAAATGGATCTTCCGGAAAAAATGAAATGTCAACCATGTTTTTGCCTGCCAGTATCACTTGCTTCACCGTGTTGAAACCCATGAAGCCGGGCACTGCACCTATCACCAGATCGTAGTCTTTCACTAAGTTCCTGATAGCATCCGGTTCGCTCAGGTTGGTGCAGATGGTGTGTATGCCTTGCGCATTCAACTTACTCAGTGCATCAGCACTGATGTCTGCGGAGGTTACTTCGAAATGTTTCTTCAGATCCACAGCGATGGCACTGCCTACTAAGCCTGCACCGAGCACTATTATTTTTTTCATACTTGTTACTTATCCCAAAAGTGTTCGGCAGCAAACATGGTGAATGCCCGCATAAGGTTTTAAAAGAAAAACCCCTGTCCCGATGGGACAAGGGCTTTTCCGTTGTTTCAAATGTGTTCTTTCTTTTGGGACAAATACTCAAGCGTTGTTTGTGCTGATTTGCTTTTTGCACTGTAAAAAAATAAACCTGTTTGCAGAGTCTCATGCACGTTTGCACGCTACTCTTTTGATAAACTAAACCTTAATCATCATGAAAACTACTTGCGATTACGCAATGTGTGCAAAAAACCTGTTCAGCTTCCTTTGTATTCATGGTAAAAAAGAACTTGTCGAAAGTATCTGCATGGAGTTGCTTGTGTGTACTGGATTGTGACTAACGGCCGTTAAAAAGCGTTAACTATTCTGAAAATGAAATGACCGCAACGGTAATTTGAGGCGCGGTACAAAGCAACATTCTTTTGAAACAACGGCACATACAACTGCTGATAGCTATGAGTACACTGGCCATAGTAGGCCTTGTGGCTATACAAGCCTATTGGGTGAACAACACCTTTGCTCTGGGCGAACAAAACTTTGGCACCACGGTCAACCAGTGCCTGCGCGAAACAGCAGCCATGCTGGAGCAGGAGGAGTTGATAAGCATTTCGGAAGCCACAGCCACCGCACCAAGCATGAGCATCAGTGCCACAGGCGACAGCACATTGGTGGTGAACTACGGCATGAGGGGCATCAATCTGCTGGAAGGCACGCAGGCAGGCTCCAATGACTCAGTGTTGGGCTGGCAAAACGATTTACTGAGCCAGTCCGGAATATTGGATGATGTAATGAGTGGATTGGTGGAGCTTGACATTTCCAAAGGAATAACAGAACGTATAGATACACTGCTGCTCGATAGTTTACTGCGTGCTAACCTGCTCAGCCACGGTATCAGAGCTGGTTTTGTATATGGCGTGTTCAGCAAACTGAAAACACCCGAAATACTTTCTGAACGATGGCGACAGTATGAAGGAGCATTGGAGCAGGAAGCTTATCTCACTCAGCTTTTCCCGAAAGATCCATTCAGCGACAAAAATTTTCTGCACATCTACTTCCCGCATCAAAACAGATACCTGCTGGCCAACATGTGGGAAATGCTTTGCATTGCCATTGCACTTTTGTTTGTGATCATCATGCTATTCTCTTTTAGCATACGCACCATACACCGACAGAAAAAACTGAGCGACATCAAAAATGATTTCATCAACAACATGACGCATGAATTGAAGACTCCTATAGCCACCATAAGCCTTGCATGTGAGGCACTGACTGACCCCGACATGCGCACCAGCGAAGCCGCAACCGGCAACTATGTAAGCATGATTCGCGATGAGAACAAACGCTTGGGCATACTGGTAGAGAATGTGCTGCGCACCAGTATATTCGAACATGGCGAGATGAAGTTGCGCCTGACCAAGACCGATGTGCACACCGTCATTCAAAAAGTAATAGCCAGCATAGAAATACAGGTGCGCAACAAAGCGGGCCACATCAGCACAATGTATGAAGCGCAGAACGCCACAGTGCAGGCCGATGCGCTGCACCTTACCAATGTCATATATAACCTGATAGACAACGCCATAAAATATTGCGATACCGAACCACACATAGTGATAAAAACAACCCAGGAAGCAAAGGGCATCGCCATCCGATTCATTGACAATGGCATTGGCATAAGCAAAGAAAATCAGCGCAAGGTGTTCGACAAACTCTACCGTGTGCCTACCGGCAACATACACAACGTAAAGGGCTTTGGCCTTGGACTAAGCTATGTGAAGGGCGTGGTGGAACTACACGGTGGCTATGTAGAGCTGAGCAGCGAGCTGCGCAAGGGAAGCATTTTTACCATACACTTACCATATATACAAGATGAGAAACAAGATTAAAATACTACTGTGCGAGGATGACCCCAATCTGGGAACGCTCCTCACCGAATACCTGAACAACAAAGGCTACGAATGCGACCTGGCCACCAATGGCCTAGAAGGTGGCAAAATGCACAAGCGAAATACCTACGACCTGCTGGTGCTCGATGTGATGATGCCTGTGAAAGACGGCTTCACGCTGGCCAAAGAAATTCGTGCTGAAGACAAGCGAACGCCTATCATTTTCCTCACCGCCAAAAGCATGAAGGAAGACACCCTCGAAGGTTTTGAAGCCGGAGCAGATGACTATATAACCAAGCCTTTCGGCATGGAAGTGCTGCTGGCCCGCATAGCTGCTGTGCTGCGCAGAACCAATGGCCTGCCCGACCACGAAACACTACTTACTGACCTGCACATTGGCCGCTACAAGCTCGAATATCAGAAACAAAAAATGACACTCGATGGCAAGGACATCAAACTCACCACAAGGGAAAACGAAATGTTATACCTGCTGCTGAAAAACAAAAACGGTTTGCTGGAACGTACCTATATCCTGAAAACTTTATGGGGCGAAGACAGCTACTTCAATGGGCGAAGTATGGATGTGTACATTGCTAAAATTCGCAAACTGCTGAAGGATGACACCAACATCGAAATCATCAACATACACGGCAAGGGTTTCAAACTAGTCGTAACTGAGGGGTGAGAGGAACTGGCGGTGTAGGGAACAAACTTCTAACGACAAGCCTTTCATATCTCTTGCATGGACAGGTGCTTGCCGGTGAATGACGACAGCTACTTTTCACGCCCGCATGCTCGTGTATTAAAAGGTGAAAGGAGTTTATTACAACATAGGTCGCTATTGTATCTTTCTGGTAAGCGTGTTCACACGGCCTGAGAGGCGCAGCATCTACCGCAGGCTCATTGTGCAGGAGTTAGACAAAATCGGCCTGCAGTCACTCGGCATAGTCGCCCTGCTCTCACTCTTCATGGGCGCAGTTGTCACCCTCCAAACCGCAGCCAACATAGACAGCGGCTGGATACCCAAGTGGACCATCGGCTTCACCACACGCCAAACCATGATACTCGAATTTTCTTCCACCATCGTCTGCCTCATACTCAGCGGAAAAGTTGGTGGCAGCATCAGTGGCGAGGTAGGCACCATGCGCATCACCGAGCAGATTGATGCTATGGATATCATGGGCATCAACAGCAGCAGCTATTTGGTATTGCCAAAAATCATTGCAGCCATTCTCATCTTTCCCTTTCTGGTCATCATCAGCATGGGGTTGGGCATATCTGCCGGGGCCATGGTAGGCTCCAGCACAGGCGTTATCTCACTCACCGATTTCGAGTATGGCCTGCAGTATTACTTCGAGCCATTTCAGGTCTCTTACACCCTCATCAAAACACTTGTCTTCGCATTCATCATCACCAGTGTAAGCGCCTACCACGGCTACTACACCAAAGGCGGTGCGCGCGAGGTAGGACAGAGCAGCACACGCGCCATCGTTTACAGCATGGTACTTATTCTCCTTGGCAACTACGTCATCACCCAACTCCTGCTGCTGTGATAGAAGTAAAGAACATATCAAAAACATTCAGCGACAATCCGGTGTTGAAGAATGTCAGCGTCACCTTCGAGCCAGGCAAGGTCAACTTCGTCATTGGTCGCAGCGGCTCTGGCAAAAGTGTGATGACCAAGTGCATCGTTGGCCTTATGGAAGTGGATACTGGCGAAGTCATTTTCGGTGGAAGAAATTTTACCAAACTCGATCGTTGGGACAGAAAAGCCATAAGGCAAGAGATGGGCATGCTCTTTCAAGGCTCGGCATTGTTCGACAGCATGACGGTGGAAGAAAACGTAATGTTTCCCCTGCGCATGTTCAGCCGCCTGAGTGTGGCAGAAATGAAAGACCGCGTGAACTGGTGCCTGCACCGTGTCAACTTGGATGGAAAGAACGACCTCTACCCAAGTGAAATATCAGGTGGCATGCAAAAACGCACCGGCATAGCACGCGCCATTGCCATGAATCCCAAATACCTCTTTTGCGATGAGCCAAACAGCGGCCTCGATCCACAAACCGCCATCGTTATAGACACTCTCATCAGAGAAATTACTTACGAGTTCGGCATCACCACCGTTGTCATCAGCCACGACATGAATTCGGTGATCGAAATTGGTGACAGCATCAACTTCATCTACCAGGGCGAAATGTGGTGGCAGGGTGACAAGCGCGACATATTGCACACCACCAATGTGGAACTGAACGACTTCGTTTTCCCCTCAGCCTTCATGAAGGAGATAAAAGAAAGCCTGCGCGGCTGACGCCATATTCCTTTTGATTCGTTGCAGTCTTTCAGTACACATTCGCCACTCCATTTTTTTCTTGATAAATAAAAAAACACCCTACAAAACAACATGGCGCGCATACTTGTGATAGATGATGAGCCTGCGATACGCAAGGCTCTGAAAGAAATATTAGAATATGAAAAGTATGAAGTGACCGAAGCCGAAGACGGCCCCACAGCACTCAAGCTGGTGGACAAGGAAACCTTCGATCTCATCTTTTGCGACATCAAAATGCCCCGCATGGATGGCATCGAAGTGTTGCAAAAGCTAAAGGAGAAAGGTGTGGAAAGCCCCGTTATCATCATCACCGGACACGGTACTGTAGAGACCGCAGTAGAAGCACTGCGCGCAGGTGCTTACGACTTCATACAAAAGCCTCTCGACCTCAATCGCATATTGGTAACCATACGCAATGCGGGTACGCAACAAACCCTGGTGAAGGAAACCAAAACGCTGCGCAAAAAAGCAAGCCGTGTGTTGGGTAGTGAAATAGTGGGCAAGAGCGCGGCCATCGATGAAATAAAAAAAATGATTGACACCGTAGCTCCTACCGAAGCACGTGTGCTCATCACCGGGGGCAATGGATCGGGCAAAGAATTGGTGGCACGCCAACTGCACGAGAAGAGCGAACGTGCTCCTGCTCCTTTCATAGAAGTGAACTGTGCAGCCATTCCTTCGGAGCTTATCGAAAGCGAATTGTTTGGCCATGAAAAAGGTGCGTTTACTTCAGCCGTAAAAACAAGACAAGGCAAATTCGAACTGGCCGACAATGGAACACTTTTCCTCGATGAGATAGGTGACATGAGCCTTGGTGCACAGGCCAAAGTGCTGCGTGCTTTGCAGGAGAGTAAGATAACACGAGTAGGTGGCGACAAAGATTTCAAAGTCAACGTGCGTGTGTTTGCCGCTACCAACAAAGACTTGCGCAAGGAGATTGCCGCAGGTAACTTCCGCGAAGACCTCTACCACCGACTTGCCGTAATTGTTATCCGCGTTCCCTCGCTCAACGAACGCAAAGACGATATACCCTTGCTGGCCGACCACTTCCTCAATATGATAGCCGATGAATATGGCCAGCCAAAAAAGGAAATTACTGATGGAGCACTCAAAGCACTGGCCCAACTTGACTGGAGTGGCAACGTGCGCGAATTCCGCAACGTGATGGAGCGCCTGGTGATACTCTCACCCAAAGCCATTGACGACAAA
>JBJXFP010000151.1:0-16124 GCA_046155615.1 Flavobacteriales bacterium
TTTGTCCCTCACCCAGCGAAAGCACAATACCCGCCAGCGTAGCACCCGTGCCGCAAGCACAGCACACCACATCGTAGTCGGTCTTGTCCTCTTCGCTCAGTATTTCCATACATCCGTTGATGCCAAGGAAATTGCTGCCCCCTTCCGGCACCAAATGAAAAGCCCCAAACTCCTCATGCAGCCACCCTTTGAATTCTTCGGTTTCCTTTTCCGCATAAGCACTGCGCAGCACAAACTCTAGCCGCATACCGCATTCCCTAGCAAACTGTAGCGTAGGTGAAAGAACAGAGTCGCCCAGCTCTTCTCCCCTTACAATACCAATCGTTTTGAAACCATACAACTTGCCCGCTGCAGCCGTAGCATGCAAGTGATTGCTATAAGCACCGCCAAACGTGAGCAACGTCTTATGATCATTCCGCATCACCGCCTCTATGTTGTATTTCAGCTTGTAGTATTTGTTGCCGCCTATTAGCTGATGCAGCAGGTCCAGTCGCCTTATCGAGATAGTGCGCTCGTGCAACCTCAACCGCTGTGTCACCGACTCGTTTATTTGCATTCTACCATTCACCGCTTGCTTCTGATCACTTGAAAACACTGCGGCTAAAATATCTGACCCTTTGGTGCGCCACATTGTTGTGTTCTTCCTGTGCTACACTTCTAAACTCGGATTATACCTATATGAAGGTGACCGCAGACCGTGATGACACGCAGTTTCAATTTCAGAGCGATACGCATGTCTACAAGCCCACCTGCATGCTCGCGGTTTTGCGCAGCAAAGAAGATTTGCAAATGCACTACTGGAATGCACACACCGACACCACCGTGCAGATCAAAAAGAAAATTGACGGAGCATTTTGGCTCAACCTTTACCCATTGTATGGCTTGCCCATGCTCATTGATGCTCGGTCGCCAAGAATGTATACTTATCCAAAGGAGTTACATATCACCGACAGTGGATTGGTGGTGTTTCGCCATCCAAAAAATGAAGGCGTGATAGCGCCCTATCGCCACTTAGTGGTCTATCGCTTCGGCATGGGTTTTATGAATAGCGGAGTCAGTTATGATGGAGCCAAGTCCACCAGCCATTTTGGTATCCTCGCCTTCCACAACGGACTGGATTATTTCTACCATGAAAAACGCGCGATAGGTTTTACCGCCAACTTTATAGGCCACACATTGGGCGGATACCACTGCGAGTATTGCGCAACATCTGCTTCCAATGTGTTTGCATTGGAACATCGCCACGCTTTGGGCCGGTTCTATCCCTATTACGGGTTGCAATACTCCATACAGTATTACTCCCATTGGCTAAGCGCCACCTCAGCAGACAGCGCAGCAGTGGTGCATGTGCACAGCGAATACCAAAGCAAAATGCTGGGCCTCTCTATGGGGTTAGAATACAAGCTGGCCAACTTCGCATCTATCGGGGCATCCTACTACCCCGGTTTTGTGGCAGTAGAAAATGGAATGCAGTTCCGCTATCAGCATGCCGCCACCTTCATCAACCTCAACTTTCATATAGGCTGGTTCAGAAAGCACCAACCAAAGGCTACAGAAAAATCATTTCCGGTGCATGTGTATTGAAATGAACTGCAATTGATTGTCAATCACATTCATTTATGTGCCTTCGGCATGGTTGATATGAATAAGTATCTGCACATTTCCCTTAAAGCGTCTCGTACTTATTCTTGGCTCATGCATCTTCTAAAAAAAATTATGATTGCTGGTTGTATTGTGTCGGTGCTATCATCATGTGCTACCCTTATCAATACGCCAAGGCAAAACGTAAAAATATTTTCAGAGATAGACAACACAAAACTTCACACCCTTGACGATACAGTAGATGTTGGCAACGGATATACGTGGAGATTGAAACGTGGAAACCATAACCAACGCTTGAGTTTCGATACCGGAGGCGTGCAAGTGAACTATGAGCTTCCTAATAAGGTGAGCGGAGCGGTGTGGCTCAACATCTTCTCACCTATTTCATTCTTCGGATTGATACCTGACTTTAAAAATGGCAGCGCATACAAATATGAGTCGCCTGTCATATTGACCAAAGCCGGCTTATGTTCTTCCAGATATGAAAATGTCAGCACCCTCACACCATGGCCTAACGTGAAGGGCAGAACAAAATTTATTTTAGAATATTCACCTTTGAATGTGCAGATGTTGTCTATAGGTGATGGTCAGCAACCAGGCAGCATCAACTTTGTTGCCGGAGTCGAGGTTTTCCTTTCGCGTTACCTAGCACTTCAGGCAAAGGCGGGCACGATGATAGACAACTATAATTTTTGTCCTAATGGCTGTTATACCGCAGAGACAGATCGCGCAAGTGTTTCAGTACTTTTTCAAAGGCAGAAAATTCAGCTAACCCTAGATGCCGTTGCTAATCGATCCACATACGCACACTATAGTAATCAGTTGTTCGATCAAGAGCCCCGAAAGCTGGTAAGCATTCGTGCCGTTTACAACTATGCAGTTGGGTCGAGCCTATTCATCGAAGTCATTCCCAATTACTCGTTTGGTTGGCAATTCGCGGTACCCTTGTTTAGCGAAAATTATCACAAACCAGATATTTTCAATGCATATTATTCACTTCTCAGTTTGCAATGGCGACTGCCGCTCAATGGCCCATGGCAAAGAAAGATGAATAAGATGATACGTCATTGAAGGAGATGGAGCATAGAACAATATTGCGCCCCATGGGTTTTGCATGCTACAGTCATTCGTGATGGATCAGGAAAAAGATTATTACTACACGGAGGAAGGCTATATCGTTTTCACCGAAGCCTATCACTTGAAACGCGGCCACTGCTGCCAGAGCGGTTGCAGGCATTGCCCTTATGGGTTTGATAAGAAGACAGGCAGAACGATTAAGTAAAAAATTACGCGAACAAAAACCGTTAGGGTGTAAGGAATCGTAAATGTCTTAGTCTAAACAATCACTATGAAATACAAATTATTCTCCGCATCGCTGTTTGTGCTATTGCTCATTGCAGCTTGCAGCAATCAAATCAATCCCACCAACCCATCCACCATACTACCACCTATGAGTATTGACACCAACCACCATGCACACTACTCCAAAACAGACACCGCCAAGCTGAATGTGTCCAACGAAGAATGGAAAACACTGCTGAGCGAAGACCTCTATGCAGTGGCACGCGAAAAAGCCACCGAACGCGCCTTCACTGGACAATACTGGGACTACGATGGCCTCGGAGATTACTACTGTGCAGTGTGTGGCAATCACCTGTTCCGCTCTGATGCTAAGTTCTCCAGCAGCTGCGGTTGGCCTAGTTTCTTCCAAACCATCCGTCCTAACTCCTGCATCTATGAAGACGACAATACTTATGGCATGCGCAGAACGGAAGTGCTTTGCGGTCGCTGCGACTCACACCTTGGTCACATTTTCGATGACGGCCCGCCACCTACCTATAAGCGCTATTGCATGAACAGCATTTCACTCGACTTCGTGCCGGACGACACCACGAAAAAGCAATAACAGGCCTACACATATTCGCGGCTGTGAAAAATGCCGCGTTCATCTTATTCTGTTTGTCCTGTACATCCATGTTCTCGCAACAGGCGGATACAAGCTTGCTGCAAACATTGAAACAAATACGCATCAGCGGTTACATGGAATTCTATGCCGCCTATGATGACGATGACAATAACAAACACCAGCGTCCGGGTTTTCTTTATCACAACACGCGCACCGGAGAACTGGCACTCAACATCGGGTTCCTGAAAGCCTCCTGGGACAATGGAAGCCTACGTGGCAACATGGCACTGATGACAGGCACCTATGCGGAAAGAAATCTCTCCACTGAGTCAGAGATGTTTCAGCATGTGTACGAAGCCAACATGGGCTTAAAGATTTCAAAGAAGAAAAACTGGTGGTTGGACATTGGTGTGCTCAACTCACACATCGGGCTCGAAACGGCTATTGGTAAAGACAATCCGACATTGACCAGAAGTCTGATTGCAGAAAACTCACCTTACTACGAAACAGGCGCGCGCGCTTCTTACACCTCCGCGGATGAGAAGTTCTACTTTGCTGCATTGGTGCTCAATGGATGGCAGCGCATTTATAAGTTGGATGGCAACTACTTCCCGGCCCTGGGCATTCAAGCCACGTGGAAACCCTCTGATAAGCTGATGGTGAACTACAGCAACTACATAGGTGATGAGAGTGATGAGGAAGATTACGGCCCAAGGTTTTTCAATGATGTTTACATCACGTATTCACCCTCAAAAAAATTCTCGCTCCTTGGCGCGTTTGATTCTGGCATGCAGCCTGAATTTGCCTTGGATGATTGGCCCATGCGTTATTGGTACGGATGGTTTGCCATTGCCAAATACAACATCAGCGAAAAGCTTAGCATGGCAGCGCGCGCAGAGCATTATAGCGACCCTAACGAAGTAGTTGTAGCCAATGCCTACGATGAGGGCTTTGTGTCATGGGGTTATTCATTGAATATCGACTATCAGTTTCACCCACACGCATTGTTTCGCATGGAAGGCCGCAGGTTCGATGCCGAGCACAATACCTTCGAGAATCGTGATGGTGAACTGAAGAGTGCATACAATGGTGTGACCGTTTGTTTAGCGGTGTCACTATAGTTTTTCAATCTTCTCTCATTCTAACTTGCGCTCATGATGACAGCACAGAAGTCTATTTCCAAATCCGAATTCCAATCCATCATACAACAAGGTATCCCTGCTGATTTGCCTGAGATACCCGCTTATGATCCAACAATCAACCACGCCCCCAAGCGCAAAGACATTCTATCACCCGATGAAAAGAAACTAGCGCTGCGAAATGCATTGAGGTATTTCTCACCAAAGCATCATGAAGTTCTTGCCAAAGAATTTCTTGACGAACTCAATACATATGGACGCATATATATGTATCGCTTTCGTCCGCAGCATGAAATGTTTGCGCGAAGTATTGATTGGTATCCCGCAAAGTGTCAGCAGGCTGCGGCCATTATGCTGATGATACAGAACAACCTTGATCCTCGTGTAGCACAACATCCGCATGAGCTCGTTACGTATGGTGGCAATGGCGCAGTTTTCCAGAACTGGGCACAATACCTTCTCACAATGCAATACCTGAGTGAGATGTCGGACGAGCAAACGCTCACTATGTACAGTGGACATCCCATGGGTTTGTTTCCATCGCACACAGACGCACCGCGCGTGGTAGTGACCAACGGGATGATGATTCCGAACTATAGTGCACCGGACGACTGGGAGAAATACAACGCACTGGGCGTAACGCAATATGGGCAGATGACTGCCGGCTCATACATGTACATAGGCCCGCAAGGAATAGTGCATGGAACGACCATTACTGTGATGAACGCAGCGCGCATGATGCGCAAGAAAAAGAATCTTGCAGATAGTTATGTACCGCTTTTTGTCACTTCCGGTCTTGGTGGTATGAGTGGTGCGCAACCCAAAGCCGGAAATATTGCGAGAGTCATTTCTGTGACTGCAGAAGTAAATCCGAAAGCGGCATACAAACGCCACGAGCAAGGTTGGGTGGATGAAGTAACTGAAGATTTGACTGTACTCTGCGAGAAAGTGAAGCATGCAAAAGCGGAAAACAAAGTCATTTCGTTTGCCTATGTAGGTAACATTGTAGATGTCTGGGAAAAATTTGACAAGGAAAATATTTCTGTCGATCTGGGTAGTGACCAAACTTCACTTCATAATCCATGGTCTGGTGGCTACTATCCAACGGGTCTGAGTTATGATGCCAGCAATGAAATGATGGCCAACGACCCTTCAAAATTCAAGAAGCATGTGCAGGAGACATTGCGAAGGCATGCTGATGCGATTAACAAACATTCTGCTAGAGGCATGTACTTTTTTGACTATGGAAATGCATTTCTGTTAGAAGCAAGCCGCGCAGGTGGTGATGTACTTTCAAATGAAAACCTGAATCGCGAATTCAAATATCCTTCTTATGTGCAAGACATTCTTGGTCCCATGTGTTTCGATTATGGCTTCGGCCCTTTCCGCTGGGTGTGCTGCAGCGGCAAAGCCGAAGACTTAGAAAAGACGGATCGCATTGCGCAAAATGTTTTGGAAGAATTGAAGAAAAATTCTCCTAAAGAAATTCAACAGCAGATGGCCGACAATATCCAATGGATAAAAGAAGCCGGCAACAACAAGATGGTGGTAGGCTCCCAGGCGCGCATTCTTTATGCAGATGCTTTGGGCAGAATGAGTATTGCCAAAGCATTCAATGATGCCATTGCGAAAAATGAAATTGGTGTTGTGGTGCTTGGGCGCGACCATCATGATGTGAGTGGCACAGACTCTCCCTATCGCGAAACTTCTAATATTTATGATGGCTCACGATTTACTGCGGACATGGCAGTACACAATTTCGTTGGTGATTCATTTCGTGGTGCCACATGGGTAAGCCTGCACAATGGTGGTGGAGTGGGCTGGGGCGAAGTAATCAATGGTGGCTTCGGTATGGTGCTGGACGGCACAGCCGATAGCGATCGCAGATTGAAAAGCATGTTGCACTGGGACGTGAACAATGGCATAGCGCGCAGAGCCTGGGCAAGAAATAAGGAGGCTGTGTTTGCCATCAACCGTGCGATGGAAATGGAACCGAAGTTGAAAGTGACTGTGGCGAATGAAGTGGACGACCACACCATCAACTCCTTGACATAATCGCACATCCAATAGCACCATGAAATCAACCATCATTTTACTCTGCATCCTGTCGCTTATTATCTTCTCGTGCGAACCAAAAAAGTCCTCATCGGAAAAAGGTGTAGCTTCAAAAGACACAACCATTGTTTCAACTGATGGTTATGACTCCCTGCTTGCTAAAAAACTAGGCGCAGATGATTACGGAATGAAGCAATACGTGATGGCCTATCTGAAGAAAGGCCCTGACCGCTCGCAGGACAGTACCACGGCCTCCGAACTTCAGATGGCACACCTCAACAACATTATGCGCATGGCCGATGAAGGAAAGCTCGTGGTGGCCGGCCCTTTCATGGATGACACTGCTGTGAGGGGCATCTACATCTTTAATACCCCAAGCGTGGACACCGCAGCCGCATGGACTAACACAGATCCTGCGGTAATAGCCGGAAGACTGGTGATGGAACTGCATCCGTGGTATGGTTCCGCAGCGCTTTTGCAAGTGAATGATCTGCATAAGAAGATTCAGAAAAGGAGTATTGCGGATTAGGTCATGAGAATAGCAGAAAGACCAAACATACTTGTCGTTTGTGGGCGAAATAAAAAACGCAGTCGCACAGCAGAGCATATTTTCAAAAATGACAATAGATTTAGTATTCGTTCTGCGGGGCTAAGTCCAAAGAGCGACAGGAAAATTTCCGAAAACGATTTGAACTGGGCGAGTTTAGTTTTTGTCATGGAGAGTAATCAATGATCAAAAATTTGGGAGGTGTATGGACATTTAGAGTTGCCCAATATTGAAATACTCGATATAGCAGATGACTATGAATTTATGAATGAAGAATTAGTTGAAATGCTGAAGGATCGAATAAATGACAGATTAAAAGCAGTCTTCAAAGTTTAGTGTTCATCCGTTGGTTTGCTGCTGTTAGTTCTGTTGATTTGTATAGTTTTCCGGTGAGGGTGCGCCTCTGAGGTTTAACCAGATTTCTTTCCAGCACTTTCATTGTCACGTCAAAGATTTCTGCGCTCCTTACATTCGCGTTTATGACCATCAAACTTTATCAGATAGACGCCTTTACCGACAAGGTGTTTGGCGGAAACCCCGCAGCTGTATGTCCGCTCAGCGAATGGATAAGTGAAGACATGATGCAGAAGATTGCGGAAGAGAACAACTTGGCTGAAACTGCATTTTATGTGAAGAATGGCGACAAGTATGAAATACGCTGGTTCACGCCTATGTCGGAAGTAGTGCTTGCCGGACACCCCACACTTGCTACTGCTTTTGTGCTCATGAATTTCGAGGGCCATGCGAGCAATGAAATTCATTTCACCTCGAAAAGTGGTGAGCTGGTTGTAAAGCGTGAAGGAGATTTCTATACGCTCAATTTTCCAAGTGATGAATTGAAGGAACAACTCGTTACAGAACACCTTACTCATGCCTTCAACATCAAGCCGCAAAAAATTCTTCGCGGAAAAACAGACTACATGTTTGTATATCAGAATGAGCGCGAAGTAGCCGAATTGAAACCTGACTACCGTGAGGTGGCGCGCATAGATGCGCGTGGTGTTATCTGCACGGCACCCGGAAAAGAAAGCGATTTTGTTTCGCGCTTTTTCGCTCCGCAATTGGGAATAGATGAAGACCCTGTGACAGGTTCTGCGCATACATCACTCATTCCTTATTGGGCAATAGAATTAGATAAACGAGAACTAACAGCCATTCAGATTTCACCGCGCAGAGGTTATCTCAAGTGCAAAGATTTGAATGAGCGCGTAGAGATAGGCGGACAAGCTGTGGCGTTTATGAAAGGGGTGATTGAGGTGTGATCGTTTAATTCTTCATCAAGCCTACTTCTTTAAAGGTTGATTCGCTCTGATGTTGTCTTTCGCTAATCGAATTGTTTCATCCATTCTGGCGCTTCGCGTCTCAGCGCGTTTTGCCTGATGTATCCAACCTAAAATTCCGCGCCTCGCTGACTTGGGAATTGCTTCGAAATTTTTCAAGGCAGTTTTGTTTTTCAGGAACAGTTTCATCAAGTCATCAGGAATTTTCTCTTGCTCCACATCGTTCAGCGCATCCCATGTTCCTGTGGCTTTAGCGAGGTCAATCATTTTCATTCCAGCTTCTTTCATTTGCCCTTCGGCAATCAATCGCGTAACTGTGTCTTTGTTGCGGCTACTCCAATTGCCCTTTGGCTTTCGAGGACAGAAAAACTGGTAACGACTTTCAGCATCGCGTTTGTACGTTGTGCTGTCAATCCAGCCAAAACATAGCGCTTCTTCCACAGCTTCATCCCAGGACGGGCTTGTCTTTGAAGTGTTTTTACTGTAAAGAATCAACCATACATTTTTTTCTGTTGCGTGATTTTTGTATAACCAATTACGCCATGCTTTGCGGTCTATTCCATAGAAGGAATGGGTGCCTTTGAATAACTCTTGTTTCATTTTTTCTTCTTAGTTGAAACATTTGCGAAAGAAATTTTCACGGCTTCTTCAATGTCTTTCTTCTTCACAGTTTGCAGTTCTACATAAGTGTAGCCTTGCCTGCCCCATCCGCCTTGCACTGTGTAAAATGTTTTACTGTCACGCTCTGCAAATTCTACTTGTTGTTCAGTGTTGAACTTGAGCACACCGCGTTTCGTGTCATGATGAAGTGTTGCGAAAATTTTTCCTTTCCAGCGATAAGAGGGTTTGTCGAAATGCATTTGCTCTTCAGCATCGGGCATGGTGAGGCAGAGTTCGCGAAAATCTTCGGTGGTCATTTGTCTTCTTCATTGATAATACATGTTTGACCACAGAGCAATTTCCAATGGCCATTTCGTTTTCTCACCACACCACTCTCCAGCATGGTGGCGCTAAGAGCAGAATCGTTAGGCTGAATCATTTTGCTATGCAGCTTACCAGTATATGTAGCAATCGAATCATTCAGTGGATAGATGCGCACATGCTCCCAACTGTTCTCCACTGACTGGAAAAGGTGTGCGTTATTGTGAAGATGAGCACTTACAGAATCGAATGTGATTGAACTGTTGTAGTACGGAGGTACCCAAAAAAAATCGCTGGTGGTGTCTAAGAATTCAAGTTCACCAATAAGTCCCTTTGCTTTCATTGCAGCATAGTACGAATCAAAGAACTGACGAACCTCATGCTCCGTTTTGTTGCGTTGGAATGTTGATGGAATCGATGATGAGTTGTCTGGTAAGCAACCACAAAAAATCACTAATGGTAATAGGTATATGTATTTCATATTGCTCGATATCTAATGCCCAAAGAAAATCACTTCCAACAATTTGTTCTTCAAAATTTACTCTGGATAAAGTTCTCGAAACTCAATAAGACAATACAAAAAAATTCAATTTGAAAGTGAAACGCGAAGCATCACAAAAGAAAGCATCGCATTTCAATTCTCCAACATCCCCATTTTCTGCTGAATCAAATTTTTCTCTTTCGCTGAATTGGTGAGCGCAAAAGCCTTTCTATAGGATGCTATTGCCTGACTTTGATTGCCGAGTTGCGAAAGAATTTCTCCATGCAAGCTGTGAAAGAGATAGTAAGATTCAAGTTTTTTGTCGTTGATAGATTCAATTTCTGCAATTGCTTCCTTCGCTCCGCGCAGCCAAAGAACCACTGCCGCCTTGTTCAATCGCACAATGGAAGTGGGCTGGATTTTCAAAAGCCATTCGTAGTAATCGTGAATGCGTTGCCAGTTTGTTTTTTCAAAACTTTCGCTGGTGCAATGCTCGAATGCGATGGCGGCTTCAAGATGGTAGGTGGAAATTATTTCGCCAAAGGCGGCTTTGTCCATGTATTCATTTCCGAGAGAGATAGAGTTTTGATTCCAAAGTGTGCGGTCCTGTTTTGCAAGCAGAATAATTTCACCTTCGGCTGTCAATCTGCTCTCCGTTCTTGAATGATGGAAACACATCAAAGCCATCAGCGCAAAAGATTCAGGCCGCTGTGTGTGTTTGTTTTCTGTGAGCAATTTGCAAAGCATGAGCGCCTGCTCCATCAGTTCGGTGCGAATCAATTGCTCGCTGTGTGTTGAGTTGTAGCCTTCGCTGAACAACAAGTAAATAGAGTTGAGCACTGCACCTATCCGCGTGTTGAGTTGTTCGCCTTCCGGAATTTCGAGTTCAATTTTGTTTTGCCGAAAAAATTCTTTGGTGCGGTAAAGTCGTTTGGAAACCACATCGTCCGAGGTGAGAAAGGCACGCGAGATTTCCGAAGTGCTAAAACCGCAAAGTGTTTTAAGGATTATCGTGATTTGATTCTCTGCAGAAATTTCAGGATGGCAACAGGCGAACATCATCCCAAGCAAATCGTCTTCGATGGTTTCTTCACTCAATAAATTTTCCATGGCGTTCACTATCGTGTATTCCGATTTGAGCAGGATTTTTTTCGGGCCTTCAAAATCAAAATTGACGGAGTGTTTGTTTCTGCGCACCACATCAATCGCCTTGTTTTTCGCCACACGAAAAAGCCATGCCGATGGATTGTCGGGCACACCTTTCAACTTCCACACATTCAATGCGTGCAGCAAAGTTTCCTGCACAACATCCTCAGCGGTTTCGAGATTTGCTGTTCCGAAAATTTTTGTGAGTATCGCAACTAGTTTTCCAGCCTCGGTGCGAAAGAGGTGGTCGGTGAGGCGGGTGATATTTTCATTAGCTCCACTCATAAAAAATCATCGGGCGACAAAGTTGCCGCCCGATGTTCAAAATTTTCGTTCAAATAAAGTTTAACGCCATGCGCTCAAAATTCCGAGTGCAACTGCCATTCGAACAAACCAGTAACCTACCTGCACAATCATCCATCCTTTTGATTTTCCTTCGAACAAGGCTGGTGTACCAAGTACGGGCAAAATGACCATGAGTGTAAGCGCAACAGCATGTGCCAGTCCATGTTGAAACGTGGCATACGAATGCCCGTCAGGAGCAACGTCCTGGCCAGGGCCTGTCACGTTTGTCATCAGGAAAAACGTGAAAAGAAGTGTGTAGAGAATGGTAAGGCCGTAAACCATTCCGGGATTTTTCGGTTTAAGTCCTTCCACCGTTGTGCCTATTGCTTTGGCCCACATTTTTCCCATCACCGAGGGATGAAACCAAAGAAATCCGATAACCATTTGTGCAACTACGGCTACTGCGTAGGCAATCCAATTTGCATTTTCCATTGTGTATGATGATTTAAATTATTTACAATTTTAGCGCGGCTTCGAAAGATGATTGCAACTGCGCGCTTGAAGTTTCGCACTGCGTTTTCAACCGCTCATTTTTTTGTAGGTTTTGGTTTAAGTGATTTCACAAATTCGAAGCTTGACAGCAAGTATGGCTCCAGCTCTTTTGTGTTGGCGAACAGTTTCTCTGGAACCAGCACATATTCCTTGAGTACCGTGCCGTGTTCAACACAAAGAGTGGTTTTGAATTTCTTCAAAAAGGCCTCGCGTTCACCATCCGGCAGACGAAGGCCCATGAGGCCCTCTTTGTTGATGAATGAAAACATGTGGCCATTGAAAGAAGTGTAAGGCATGGCTGCACCTTTTCTTTCTATGCCCTTCAAATTCACAAGAAGCGCATCATATTTTGCAATGAGTTCATCGGGATGAGAACTCCGGTTTTCGTTTCTTTTCTTGCTGTTCATGAATCGTTGTGTTGCAGAGTTTCATATCATGAGGTCGCGAATTGTCTTTTGCAAATACGGAACAATTTCTTTTTCGAACCACGGGTTCTTCTTCATCCAAATTCTGTTGCGTGGCGATGGATGAACAAGGGGCAGAAAGCGCGGGAGATATTCTTTAAATGCTTTCACCGTTTCCGTGAGCGTCTGCTTTTTCGTTTCACCGAGATAGTGTTCTTGCGAGTATTGACCGATGAGCAAAGTGAGGCCAACGTGTTTCATTCCGCTCAGGAGTTTGACGTGCCATGCTGCTGCACATTCGGGTCGCGGAGGAAGGTCGCCACTCCTGCCTTTGCCGGGATAGCAAAAGCCCATGGGCATCAGTGCGAAGTTTTTCGGATTATAAAATTCCTCTTCAGTAACTCCGAGCCACCGCCTGAGTTCTTTGCCGCTCTGGTCGGCCCACGGAATGCCTGAATCATGAACCTTTTGCCCCGGAGCCTGACCGATGATTAGAATTTTTGATGATGGACTGACAGAAAAAACAGGGCGTGGAGAGTTTGGTAATTGCGCTTTGCAAATCGTGCATGACTTTATTTCGGTGATGAGTTTTTGCAAAGTGTTTATGCTTTTGTTTTGATAAATTACCCGGCCTTCTCCGCTTCCTTTTTCAAATCGTCTGCATATTTCTCGAAGATGGGGACAAAATCAGGAAGCTTGCCTGCAATCATCGGAAGCATCAATCCAGTGAATACTTCGGACATGGAAAAAACCGTGGAGCCATCGTTGCCAGGCGTCAGCGTGAAGTACCGCCTGCCCATGAACATGGGTGCAAAACCATCTTGCCACAACATGCTCCGGTTCGATTTGAACTCGACCACCTTTACTTTGAAAACACGGCCTGGGGCTTCAGGCACTTTCATTTTTACAAGCCCGCCCAAGGCTATTTCCCCTTCAAGACTTGTGAGCGTTGAGTTCCATTTTGTGTAGTTGTCCGCGTCAGTCAGAAGCTTCCAAATCTTTTCCGGAGTTGCATTTATTTTGTTGGAAACAGAACACGTCAACTTAAAAGTAGTTCGCGTCTTCTGTGCTTTTCCATTTGATTCGTTCATGTTTTGAATTGTTTGATTATTGTTCAAGAATCTCCTTCAATTTTCGCAAGTCTTTGTTGTTGGCTTTTCGCATCATAATGCCCATGAATGGCGCAAGGAGTTTTGAAAATCCCGATGGTTTTCCTGTATTGCGAAGTTTCATCAAAGTCCTCTGCTCATCCACTTTTTCGAAGCTGTACGTAGTCTCCATGGGAAATGGTCCTTGTGCAGTACTCATCACGAATTTGTTTTCACTCATCTCGCGCACTTCATAAGTGTAAGAAAGTTTTTTGCCCATGAAGTGCGCCACAAAATCCAATTGACTTCCAACGCGCAGTGGCTTGGGTGTTTTCCATTCAACGGATTTTATGTTGACGTACCAAAGCGGGGCATTGTCGGGGTTGGAGGCAAATTGCGAAACCACGGACGAGGGCACAGCGATATCTATTTGGGTAGTTACATCAACCAAGTGATAGAAAATTATTTCGCTCTCATCTTGTTGCCTTTCGCATCATGCGTCACTTCGGCCAGGCTAAGTTTTTCCATCAACGGTGGTATGTACATGCCCACGCGTCCGCGAAAACCTTTTTTCAATCCGTACCAGCCACCCACTGGATTTTTTTCTGAGCGACCCCAGGCTTCCACTGTTCCATCCTTTGCTGGCTTTTGTTCGTCAGCACTGCCCAACTCCATCCAGTCGCCATGTTTTTTGAGCATCGTATGCAGGTCATCAAGTATGCGTGCGTCATAGTGCAAAATGGTTTTACCAACTGTGCATACCAGAATTTCCTTTCCATCCTTCACATCGCTGTGCATTGTGAAATCGGAAGTGAGCGGTGGAGTTTTCAGTTGCGTGGGTTTTTCTTTTGAGCCGATGTTGTGTTTCATTTTACAAATTGCTTATGAGGTGAATTTATTTATACCCTGCCTTTTACATTCCATCGCTGCCAGTTTTCTTTCAGTAAAAATTCTTTTAAAGAAGTGGATTTGATGGATGGGAATTCTCTTTTTTGAATGGAAGCATCGGCCGTAAATCCTTTTTCGTTAAACCACTTGAACATTAAATAAAGCTCCTTGTCCATCACCAATTTTACAATGAATAGTGGCAGACGTTTGAATTTGATTTTCTTCCCAAGAACCTGGGCCATTGTGCTGGCAACTTCTTCGTTTGTCATTTCATCGCCAGAAAGTTCAATGGTCTTGTTCAGATATTTTTCAAAACCTGCAAATGCCTCAGCAACATATTTACCAATATCATCAAGTGAAATCATCTGGTGCTTTTTTCCGGATTTTATCGAATCAAATAATTTTCCTCCTAAAATTCCTTTGAATACTTGCGGTATGTAATAGTTCTCCATGAACTTTACAGGTCGTAGAATGGTGTTGGGTAACCCAATGCCTTTGATGTGTTTTTCAATAGTGTTTTTTGATTCGAAATGCGGAACACCCGTATCGCTGTCAGCATTACAAACGGAACTGTAAATGAAATGGGAGATGTTCGATTGCTTTGCTGCGTCAGCCATGTTTTTTCCAAATTCAATTTCTTTTTCAGCGCCATATTCAAAATAATTTTGAATGCTGAAAACCCCATCACAATTTGTCATTGCTTCTATCAGCGATTGAAGGTTTGCCATATCGCCTTTCACTACGTTTATTCCTTTTGAGACGAGCAGTTGAGCTGAAACACTTTCGGGAGTTCGGGATAGTGCTTTAACCTTGAAATTATTCTTAAGCAGATGTTCAACTACAGCACCGCCTTGTCTTCCTGTTGCTCCGGTAACTAAAATGGTTTTCATTTTTTTCTTGCTTTACATTGATTTGAAAAATTGCATTTCGCTTAGTGATCTTGTTGTCCGGAATAATGCGAAGGCCCCTCCAGTCAGTCTGGCTGGAGGGGCTTCCCGGGTTTCTGTATGACAAAAATTCACATTTTCAATTCCTGGATTTCGCGCACTTCCACAATGCCGTCATGCTCCAGAATGGGGCAGTTGTTGGCAATCGCAACAGCTTCTTCATAAGAGTCTGCTTTGCAAGCCAGATAACCTCCCACCATTTCCTTGCCTTCCATGTAAGGGCCATCGGACACTACTTTTTTCGTCCCTGTAACAACCTTTCCGGTTGTAACCAGCGGCTGCGCCCCGATTAGTTTTCCTTCTTCTTTCAGAGCGCCCATCCATTGCATCCACTTCTGCATGTGAGCCTGCCATTTTTCTGGCGATTGCCGGGCGGTTTCTGCATCACCACCACGGAATAACAATAAGTACTCTTTCATTGTGATTCTATTTTTTACATTTCCATTTTTTGAATTGGCCTTACTTCAATCTTACCATTTTCGCTGAAAATTGGGCAACCTTTAGCTATCTCAACTGCCTCATCAATATTTGAAGCGTTGATGACTAGGTAACCACCTATCACTTCCTTAGATTCCATGAAAGGCCCATCGGTTACCAATTTTTGATTTCCTGAAATTTGTTTGCCAACAGGTTGCAATGGTTCAGCAGAAACCAATGTTCCCTTTTGAGCCATCTCGCCCATCCATTTTACCCAAGCCTGCATATTGTCTTTTGCAGCTTGCGATTGAGTGGCATTGTGAGCATGATTTTCGCCTCCTCTGGTCAATAACATGAATTTTTCCATTTCGTCTTTTTTAATTGTTGTTGATTACCGTTAGCTTTTTTATGCATTCGAATGAAGTGCTATTGAATTTCCTTCGGTGTCAATGAAGAAGGCCATGAA
>JBJXFP010000155.1:0-14847 GCA_046155615.1 Flavobacteriales bacterium
GAGGTATAAATGTTCATGCGCACATCACGCATTCCGATATGATTAAAATATACGTTGCAAGAATCTACAGGTTCAAAAACTATTACCTGACTTTCCCCTACTACACTGCAACGCCTGCCTTCCACGAGTAGCGCTGTACCCTCATCTATACCAATACCTGCCTGGCCTGGATGATCGCAAATAGCACTGAGCAACCTGTTATAGCGGCTATGTGCCACAAAGTGCTGATCAATGATGGCACCTTTTAGAAGGCCAAGTCCCTGTTGGTATATGCCATTGCCTTTCCAGAGCTTGTCATAGGTCGCGGCATATTCTGGTGAAAAATTTTCATCACCGGTAAGCATCACATCACTCATCACTGAAGCCCCCGAGCTTGTACCAGCTATAAGCGCACCGTTTTCGAAGGCCTCGTAAAGTGCGTCTTGCAGTGGCGTGTCGTGCGCCACAGTCATGAATTCGTTTTGATCACCTCCGGTAATAAAAATGAGTCGCGCATTTATTATTGAGTCAAGTTTGGGTTGATTGATAAGATCAGCTTCTGAGAAGCTCATGTTGATGCAACGAACAGGATACACCTCACGCACATCATTGCTGAAATAAATAAAGGCACTGTCATGCTCAGAGCTACTCATGGGTAGCACAGCTATGTAGTGCGTGGAGTCTATTCCTGCAGCCGCTATCATGCGTTCCAACACTTCGGGAGTGTGATCACCTCCCCCTATGATGTATAGTTTCCCTTTTGCGTTTGCACTTGCAAGCTCCTTTGGCTCGTAGCTCGTTTGAGGATCATTGCATGCTGTAAGCGTGATGCAGTATGAAATGATAGTGATGAGCAATCGTGTCATTTCAATTTGTGTTTTGAATTTTACTGATGCGTGCAAGTTCCTTCTCTATTGCATAAATCATGGATGCAGAAAGTTCTCCGGACTTCAGACCCTGAAGCAAGGTGCCGGTATCGAGTGCCTCGCGTGAGTTTGCCTCCTCCGGCAATGCCTCGCTGTATTCATTGAACTGATCGCGAAACCGGACCATATACAATTCCTGCAAGGTTGCCATCTGATTGATGGCGTGCATAAGCTGAGCAAAAGACTGAGCATTCATCATCCGCAGTTTGTGTTCACTCAAAGCCTGTTCATAGGCTTCCAGAAAAATGGTTTGTGTGGATTGCCTGCCGGTCAGAGTGGCGAATGCAACATCATCTATCTGAGCTGAAAATCCGAGTACAGTTTCTGCATCGCACCAAGCTTCCAGTTGTTTTGTTTTTTTCAGAAGCAAAGTGGGCACCATGTATTTCTGCAAGGCGTCTTGCTTTTGCTCAAAAAGTTTTTGCTCTATCAGATCACCTATTTCTTCGGCCGTAGCAGCTACACCGGCACCTATTAATTGCAAAGCAGATTCTTTGTCCATCGCGGTCGAAAGTATTGCCATGGCTCGGGCTTTGCCTTTTTTCATACCATGCAATTTTTGAACAATCGGGCACTACCTCCAACTGTGCCGTGGTGTACACAGGAAATTATATTTGCTTACTTCACGAAAAATTTATTGATGAAATACATGAATCTGATTGCATGCATCACTATAGGAGCAACTGTGTTGCATGGCTGCGACAATGCAAACTCCTCGGCAAACAACAATAGCGAGACGATGTTAGCTGCTGCGACTGATACGCTTGTGAGCGGAATAACTGCGGCCAACAGCGGTATGAAAACCGGTGCCGTAGAATTAAAAGGCCAGCTTTTGAGTGCGAAAATCAGTAAGATCTATTTGTGGGAAACGCGCGGCAAAAACACGAACAAGATAGACAGTGCACAAATCACTAACGCCACCTTCACTTTTGGTGTGAAAGAGTATGAACAGGGCATCTATATGTTGGGGCTGAATGACAAGAACATGTGTTCAGTAATAATCAATCCGGCTGAAAGCGTATGTGAAGTTGGTTTCAAAAGCGGCATGCTCGAACAATCCTTTTATGCCATCAATTCAAAAGAAAACGAAGGCTGGGCCAAATACATGACGCAAGAACCGGTGCTGCTGAAGGCCATTAAAGATGCGCGTGTTGCAGGGCACAAGTCACCAAACATGAAGGTACAATATGAAGAACTGGCTAAGCAGAAGGAGGCAGAACTGCTGAAGGTACAAACTGATCTCATAGCGCAGTATCCCAACACACATCTTGCAAAAATCCTGACATGGAAACAAGAACCAACTAAAACGGAAATCAACAAGTATTGGGACAACATTGATTTTACAGATGAGAGTGTGATACGAAGTAAAGTACTGAGTGATCGCATCGAAAGTTTTATGCGCACTTTCAGCAAAGGTGAAGAGAGTGGATTCATCAATTGCATAGCTACTGTGGCCGAAAAGGCGAAGGTGAATGATCACGTACTGGAATTTGCACTCAACCAGATGCTGGTGGGTTTCTATGAAAGCGGCATGGAAAATATCTGCACATTTTTGATAGACAACTATGTGAATGGCGAAGCCTGTGGCGATGCCGATCTGAGCAACGTGATAAAGAACACTGCTGAAAGCATTGCCAATTTGGGCATAGGAAAAACTCCTCCGAACTTCACTATGGATGGCACCACCGGAACAATTGATTTGTACAAAACAGCCGCAGCCAATTCTTATACGCTTGTCATGTTTTGGAGCAGTTGGTGCGAACACTGCAAAGGCGAAGCTCCTGAAGTAAAAGCCTGCTATGATAAATGGAATGCCAAAGGCTTTGAGATCATTGGTGTCAGCATCGATGTAAACAAGACACTTTGGCAAAACACTTTAAAGGAACGCGAGTTTAAATTTCCAAATGTGTGTGGCATGAAGGAGTATTTATCCCCGGTAGCAAAAGACTTCCGCGTAACCAAAACCCCCACTTTTTTCCTTTTAGACAAGGACAAGAAAATTGTACTGAAACCCAAAGGCATTAAGGAAGTGCAGACCTACCTGACTAACAATTTGAAATAGTTCAATCACATTCACTTCATGATGCATTTGTTTTTTGCAAAATGAAAATCTATAGTTTATTGTTTTTTTTAGCACTGATGTCATGTCACAACGTGAGAGATAGAAACATTACCATACATGGACACCGCGGCTGTCGTGGGTTGTGGCCTGAGAATTCTTTGAAGGCATTTGAAGAAGCGTTAAAAATGGGTGTCACCACGCTGGAGTTGGATGTAGTGCTTACTGAAGATGATCAGGTGATTATATCACACGATCAGATTATGGATTTTGACATTTGCGATTGGCCGGATGGAAACTCCATTTCAGGTAGTGAACAAATGAGCCTCAATATTTTTCAGATGACCGCAGAAGAGGCTCAGCAATTTTGGATTGGTCGAAATCCACATCCTCAATTTCCGCAACAGCAGCAGTTCCCTTCGCACAAGCCTTTGCTGGATGAAGCCATCAGCTTGATGGCATTATATGCACAGGATGTATTGAAGATGCAGCAACCCATCACCTGGAACATTGAAATAAAATCGACACCACAAGGCGATGGTCTTTATCACCCTACACCGAAATTGTACGTCCAAAAATTTCTACAGTCAGTTGGTATGCACTTGCAATCAAATCAATGCATCATTCAAAGTTTTGATTCGCGCATTTTGGAAGAATTACACATGGCTGCGCCTGCTCTGCGTTTGGTTTATTTGAACGAGGATATGGCGGACATGGCCGCCAAGCTCTCCACGCTTACATTCAAACCTTATGGATATAGCCCTAACTACCGTTTGGTGAACCAAATGATGGTGGACTATTGTGCTGAGCAAGAACTGGAATTGATAGTGTGGACAGTGAATGAAGAAAAAGACATGCTATCTATGATGGATTTGGGTGTGAGGCAAATCATTACAGACTATCCAGATCGTCTTTTGAAGTTGATCAATGAGTGAGAGATGCAACGTTGTGTTCGCCTGTTACAACTTCGAAATCAAAAACAGAAGCCAGGTGGTTTAGTAGTTTTCCTTTCACCTCTTCCATGTTCAGATCGTGGCCAAGTTCTTTGTTCATAGATGTCACGGCTTTGTCTGCAATGCCACATGGAATGATGTGGTTGAAATAGTCCAGATTTGAATTCACATTGAAAGCAAAGCCGTGCATGGTAACCCAGCGGCTGCACTTCACACCAAGTGCTGCAATTTTTCTGGCGTGTTTAGGATGGTGTTCATCAAGCCACACACCTGTCAGCCCTTCTATTCTTCCGGCATTTATTCCATACTCAGCAAGGGTTTGAATGATGGCTTCTTCCAACAAGCGCAGGTACTTGTGTATGTCAGTGAAAAAATGGTCGAGATCGAAAATGGGATAGCCAACAATTTGTCCGGGGCCGTGGTATGTAATGTCACCACCGCGATTGATTGCATAATACTTGGCCTCAACACTTCGCAGTGCATCATCATCAAGAAGAAGATTGGCTAAATCGCCACTCTTGCCAAGTGTGTAAACATGCTGGTGCTCAACAAACAGCAAATGGTTCTTTGTTATGTTTTGCTCATTTGGCTGAAGGTTGCGGTTGTGCATTTTCTGCTCTACTGTTCCTGCAAAAATCCGCTCCTGCAAGTCCCAGCATTCCTTGTAGTCCATCACACCAAGGTCGCAGAAAATTACGGTATTTGATGACTTGTTGATTGTTTGACTTGTTGATTTAGAGATTTGTCAATTCTTGAATACTAAAATGAAATACATCTATTGCTCAGAATAAAAGAATACCATTCAACAAGTCAGCAAATCTCCAATTTTACAATTTGAATTCAATTCATCTTGGCCAGTTCGCCTTTCAGGAAAATGATAGCTGGAATAGCCACAGCATCTTCATTGCGCATTTCAGCCAGTTCAATACTCAGCCAGTCACCAACGTGATTGAGATACATGTTGCGCTCTATCCGGCTGTTGCCTTTGCTCCAGATTTCTATGATGGTGTCACACTTTTCACTCATCAGGTTTTTGCACAGTTCCATGCGCACCTGCGAGCGTTTATGATCATCACTGCTGCGCAAAAAGATGACAGCAACACGATTGTCTCCACCTGTCCAACCCACCAATTCGTTGTGGTTCATCTCCGGCACTACGTGGTGCCAGCAGAGCATTTTGCTATTTTCATTTATTTGCTGCCTCCAGCGTATGGCGATGCCTTCGTACAAGGCTTCGCTATAGAGTATAGGTATGCGCTTCACTATTTTTTCAGCAATGCTTTTTGCAGTGGAGCGTATGTGTATAATGTCTTCTTCTATCAACTTAATGCTTGCCTCAACTTCTGTTTCAAACGAAGAGTCGATAATGCCATAGTTGCGTAGCATATAGAACAACTGAATACTACTATAGCCAAACATGCTGCGCGGTGGATTGCCACCGGGTATGATAATGTGATTGAGTCCTTGTTCTTTGGCATATGCAGCAATTTTTCCGCCACTGGTTACTGCTGCTATTTCGGCACCTTTTGCAGCGGCCTCATGCAGGGTAGCCACGGTTTCTTCAGTATCACCACTATAGCTGCTGATGATTACCAGCGTGTGCTCATTCACAAAAGCAGGCAGCACATAGTCATTCACACAGGTGATGGGCAGTGATGATTTTTCCGCAACAATTTGGGAAACTATTTTTCCACCAATGCCTGAGCCACCAAGTCCTGAAATCACAATGTTGTGAAGTGTTTTGTTGGTTGGTTTCAATTCGGCCTTGCGGCCTATTTGCAATGCTTCGTGCAGATGGCTTGGGAAGGCGGCTACTAATTCTTTCATCATGTGATTGGTCTGATAAGATATTTTTTTGTGGGCGGCAAATGTAGAAAGCCATCTCAATGGCTTTGATCAAGACTTAAATTGTGAATAGAATCAGTGAAAGTGTTTTGTATTGTGACTAAGGTTTTTTTTCTTTGTGTCCGCAAACAATAAATTTTTTCAGCCATGTCAAAATCAAAGGATCAAAAGAAAGAGGTGAAAAAAGTAGCCGCCAAAACAATCAAGGAAAAGCGTGCAGAAAAGCGCGACAAGAAACCGAAGTACGACTGAGTTTTCTTTCAGCCAAGAAAAAATCCCCACTGCTATTTAGCAGTGGGGATTTTTTGTTGAGGTAGTTGAGTGGTTTTTTATCAATTCACAGTGGCGGGGGTGGTCATCAGGCCTGAGTATTCTTTCAATTCCATTTTGATGGAGCCTACCAAAATTTTAGCTTTTGCTAATACAGGCAGGTGATTGGCATCATCGGTTATCCAAACAGTCAGGTCTTCTTCCTTTTTGAATATGCGGCCCTTCTGCACCACGGGTGCAAACTTCAGACAGTTGAACGTGCCTGCATCAACCTTCACTTGCTCCTTGCCGAGATATTTCATTCCAAGAGGAAATAACTCATCGTCAACAAGAGTCATGATGGTGAACACATCACCTTTTTTGGCGTTGGAAAAATCCATGGTGCGTGCGTAGTAGTAAGAGCTGAGCATGTCCTGCACAAATTCAGGAGTGATGTATGCATCTCCTTTGGCGTCTTTGTATGCACGTTTGTCAGGGATGAAGGTGTAGTCCTGAAATATTTTGTAGCCCCCCTCATCACAATTGCGGATGAAGCGGTGCGGGAATATGCCTTGCTTGTCAATGTATGTTTCGTAATGGTCACGCACTTTGAAAAACCAGTCGAACGAGCCGAGTGTTTTGCCTTCACCAACAATGTGGAAGGCTTCACGATCACCGAATTTGTATTTGCTTTCTTCCACCTTCAGCGTGGCTTCACCGGCATCTATCATTCCATAGTGTATGCGGTATTTCACAAATTCGCCAGCCTTGAAAGCATTGTTGGTAGCTGTGCGGTAGCCAAAGGTTTTCAGCTTAGCGGCATCTACTTTCATGGGTTTGGTGGCTTGTGCCAGCATCATGTTGCAGGCAACTGCTATGGACAGGAGAAGAACGACTTTTTTCATGCTTCTGACTTTTTTAATTGGTTGAACGCTGAGGGCTTTTCAAAGGTTGGGCCAAACGCAATTTGATAATTGCTCAATTTGAAAATGTCCTGAAGGATAGTTAGGATGCTGCAAATGACTACCCGCCCATAATGGTGACAAGGTGAGTGCATCAATCAATCGTTGCGATGCACTTAAGTTCAATTGCAATTGGAGTAGGAAGGGAGTTTATCTCCACAGTAGTCCTGCATGGTTGCGCCTCCTTGAAGTACTCTGCATACAAGCGATTGTACGTGTGGAAGTCTCGTTTCATATTTACAAGAAACACAGTCACGTCCACTAAGTTTTCCCATTTGCTGCCACTGGCTTCGAGCACTGTGCGCACGTTGTCAAATACACCCCGGCATTGTGCTTCAAAATCGAATTCCATGAAGTTGCCATTCTTGTCCAGCTTGAGGCCTGGTACTCCGCTATCTGTGGCATCGCTGCCTGCTATGCGCGGGCCAACACCGCTGAGGAAAAGAAGATTGCCCACGCGCCTTGCATGTGGATAAGCACCTACTGGTTTGGGAGCTTTGTCGGTGGTCATTTTTTTGAGTTGGGGATTGTATTTTTTCTTATCAATTTTTTATAACTGGAACAAAACCACATTCAATTCTCAACTCCTGATTGAGCGTGGTGTTTTCAAAAATAGCTTTTACTACATAATGACCGAATGACATGCCACTCAATGAAACATTTACTAATGCTGCATTTACATCCGGCACTTCCTTCACCAGACTGCCATCATCAGACAGAATTTGAATGGAATGTATGATGGCCCCTGACCTCGTGGCGATTTGGATTGAATCGGAAGTTGGATTGGGAAAACTGTATAGGAGTGGCAAATTGTTTTCTTGCACTGCAAGCAGGCAATCAAACATATCAGGATAACAATCAGGAAACTGCAATGACCAGTAATACTCACTGTGCTGCCCACCTGCATGAACCGTAGCTGTCACCTGCAAGCCTTGTGTTTGCGCAATGTCCACCATCTGTTGCATATCACCCACCATGCCGGTGCTTTCATCATCGCCACATACAAAGTGTATTCTGGTATCTGCGGACATGGGGTTGTTTTCTGCAAATTGATAAATCTCCTCGTTGAACCAGAATGCCGGAGAAAATATGCCTGCTTTGCTGAACACGTTGTTGTATTCTACCAGCATATACATGCTTATGAGTGCGCCCAGCGAGCTGCCTGCGGTACTGGTATGAATGCGGTCGGGAAGGGTTCTGAAAGTTTCATCGATGAATGGCTTCAGTGTTTCTGCAATGAAGGCAGCGAACTCTTGGCCCTCACCACCTTCGTTGTATTCGGCATTCAGCCAGGGTGAGTATTCGTCCATGCGGCTCAGGCCACCATTGTCAATACCGACTATGATGGCATTGGCACATTCCGGAACATTTGCGGTCAGCATAGTTTCATCCGCATTCCATTCTCCTGCAAACGATGTGGCTGCATCAAACACATTTTGCCCATCGTGCATGTAGCAAACCGGATAGTGCATGTCTGATGAGAAATAATCCTGCGGAAAACAGATCCAGATTCTGCGCGTGCGGCCCAGTTGGGGGATTGCAAAATCGGTATCGAGAATGCGCACATATTCGGTGACGGTATGAGTGCCCGCAATGTCTTCCCAGCCCTCAATGGATAGGGTAGTTGTGGTGCCATTTACAAATGTTGCTGTTCTGTTGGGTATGTATGCACCAAGCGCATTGCCCTCTACCTTGCTCCAACTGCCGCGTGTGAATTTGAACTCCATCGTTTCATTCTGTGTGCCCTCTATATTGATACTCCATGTGCCATCTTGATTGTGCGTCAGCTTGTAGTCTTCGCTGCCCTCGCTCCAGTTGTTCATGGTGCCTGCTATATAAATGTCATCGAGCAATGGTGTTAGCTGTGGTGCTGCATTGATTTGAATGGTCATGTATGCACAAATCTCTTCAGGCATAAGAAGACACATCAAAAACACAAAGAATAGATTTTTCATCAGGACAACGCTTTTTCGTTTGTCAAACTTAATTCTCGCAAGCAATTGAAATACTAAATAGGGATAAAACAAAGGCCCGATTCAAAATTTGAATCAGGCCTTTGCATTGTTCTTTTATGAAAATACTTTTATGGCGTCACCACAATTTTCTGCTTCACAATACCTGCTTCAGTCTGTCCGCTCAGCACATAGATGCCTGCGCTCAAGTCAGATACTTCGGTGGTGTAGTAATTTTCTTTTGAAAGCGTGATTGTCTTGACCAACTGTCCTGCTTCATTCAGCAAGTAGTATGTGCCGGCAAATTCAGCATTGATGGTGAACTGGCCTCTGTTTGGATTTGGATAGATGTTGAACTTCAATGCCTCGCGCGAAATGCTGTCTGCAGTGCGTTGTTCGGTTGGTGTATTCTCTTCATCTAACTCAGGCATTGCACTTACCACATTTAGGGTGTAGTCCTCCACTTCTCCATAGGTAGATGCACCGCAAGGAGTGAGGTTGGCGCCTGCGGCTGTGTCAGTTAAACGAATGCGCATTCTTTTAGCACCTGATGATGTGCCTGCCGGTGGAGTGATGGCGCCTGTGTGTGGGCCTACACCCGTAGCTGATGTCCATTCTGCCTCGCCAGCATCTGTCAGTACACCGTTGTTGTTCCAGTCCACCCACACCAATATCTGATCGGTGCTGTATGCCGTTCCAATTGTAACGGTAATGGATGTGCTTCCACCCGCTACCACGTTGGTAGATTGCGCTGTATAGTCGGAGTAAGATGAATTGGCAGTGGTGTTGTTGATGCTACCCATAGTCACATTGGTAATGCGCTCATAAGTAATGTTTGTGGTGCTAGCTGTGCAATAAGTGATCACAGTATTCACGGTCATCGTGATGCTGTTGCTTGTCGCAGTGGTGGGTGATGCACAAGAAAGACTGGATGTCATAACACAACTTACTACGCTGCCGGTCACTAATGTAGTGGAGCTATATGTGGCCGAATTGGTACCCACGTTAGCACCGTTCAATTTCCATTGATAGGATGGAGTGCCGCCATTTGTAGGTGTAGCTGTGAAGGTAACATTAGCACCAGTTGTGCTTGGATTGCTGCCTGATGTGATGGCAATAGAAACACTTGGTGTTACCGCACCATTCACAGTTACAGTTATAGCATTGCTCGTTGCAGGATTGCCTGTTACTCCAGAAAGATTAGAAGTCATTACGCAGGTAACGATGGATCCAGTTGCAAGGCTTGAAGAAGTGTAAGTAGTTGAATTGGTACCAACATCTGCTCCGTTCACTTTCCATTGGTAAGATGGTGCAGAACCGCCATTGGTAGGGGTAGCTGTAAACGTAAGTGATGTGCCTGTGCAGGACGGATTGGTACCACTTGTGAGCGCAATGCTAACTCCAGCGACATTGCCACATGGACTAATTTGGTACGAGAAAATTCTTGTTCTCGCGGCACTTGCTCCTGATGTGCCCCCCATAAATTCACTGGTACTCCAGAAGGTAACACCATCAGGATCGAGGCAAGTATGCGCATAGTCTCCCACGCGGTTAGTACCAGTTTGATAACCTGTTCCTGCTTGCACCAAAACCTCTGTTACAGGTAATGTTCCAAGTGGGTCGCAAGCTCTACGACCAGTATAATAGAGTCCTGGGAAAATGGCAGGTGTTGTTTTTCTTGATTTGATGTAGCTGATACCAATGGAGCCATTGTTGTCCATAGCCATGCTTCCCATCCAGCGGTTGGCATTATCAGGATTGTAAATACCTTCTTGATACATGCTCCAAACTCCTGTGCTTTGATCTTGACGCAGTTCGCACCACTTAATCTGACGCACGGTGCTACTGATTTTCACACCCCAGTTCAATACTACTGTGTTGTAACCACCCCAGCTTTTCCACTGAGCGCGATACATGCATACACCACCGATGCCATCCAACTTTTGATTGGTAGTGGGTTGGGGTATATCATTCCACTGTGCACTGTATGAAGCATCGAAGGCAGCTGCAGGAACATTGGCAGCCAGGGTAATACTTGCTGTGGGAGTTGCAGGCACCCAATTCACAGTCATATTGTAAATGTTCACTCTGTCGAAATAGGACGCGCCCCATCCATTGTCAGAATAAGAAAATATCGGACAAGGTGTACCTGCCGGAGGCAGCACACCATCAGCCGCACAACCTGGCAGTGGCACAAAGAAGCCTGACTTTGGTGGTGAGTAATTCACATACACCGCCCGTGCACCGGGAGTTCCCGCCAGCATGGCTGTTCTTTCAAATGCAAATACTTTTTGGGTTGGTTGATTAGACGTCATGTAATATCCATCCTGCCACACACTGAATTTTAGGTAATCAGGAAATTGCGGTGATACATAAGTATAGGTGTAATAAGAACCTGTAGGATTGGCAGAAGTAGAAACAGCAATATAAATTTTGTTGTCTGAACTGGTGCCGAATTGGGCCAGCATCCAGCGATCGGCAGCTTTGTCATAAAGCACTATGGGGTCACCGGCATTGCCTGTGGCAGGCGACCAGAGGTTGCCCAGTGTGGCGGTCAGCAACACCGAGCCGGTTGATTTATCATACACCTTGAAGGTGGTTGAGTTGATCATTTGCACATAATGATTGGGGCCAACGGCACCACTTGGGTCGTAAGGGCGAAAACCGCTTGCAGTTTGTCCGGCCCAGTTGGCGCGGGTTTCCCCGGCACGTACATCGCCCATTTCGGTTTGCATTTTCTCAGGGTCGTTGCCATACTCAGCGCCATCTTCAGCTGTGAATTCGAATTCGGCAGGCTCGCGGTGTTGCTTGTCTGCTGACTCTTGCTCTTCATACACAAACAGATTTTCGTCTGTGTCGGTATTAGGAAACATCTCGCTCAGAGGTGCCGTGATGTGAAAGCCGGAGGCAGTGATAGCTCCCGATTCTTGTGTGCCACCATCTTGTGCAAAGGGCAAGGTGTATGCAGCACAAAGAAGAATGAAAAGAAAAATTTTCTTCATGTTGTTTGAATTAGTTAAGGAAAAAAATGATTTTGGTTTTGGTGTGACTCGCAAAAGTCACTTCGACAAACGTATAATAGTTTCACCGCCAATAATCAAAAGCTGATAATTTTTCTGAAACAACAATTTTTCAAACCACAAAAGACATCCATTTTGCATTCGCTCAAATCCACATCCGATGTATCTCATGCGCATTCTGTTTTATTTCTCAATTGTCTGCGCATCATCATTACTCGTGACTGGGCTATTGTTGTGCGTGGAGGAATATGGCACCACTGTGGATACTTTGGGACAAATCATGCTTGTAGTTTTCTTCATGACTGCCCTTATGCAGTTCATCTACAGCTTCCTTAACTGGCGTATGTCTAAATACCGTGTACCGGTCAATTCCCATTCCCTGGATGATGATGCGATGAATCAACTGTGGGGAAATGAATGGACAGTGCGCAACAATTTTTGGATGAAATCAATTTGTGTTTTGTGCTCACTGTTTTGGATTGCACAGTTTGCATGGGTGGCCTTCATGTTCCAATTTCTTTGGGATGAGCTGCGTGGTTTCGATCGTCAGGAGCCGGAAGATTGGGCGCTCATTTTTTTCCTCATCACATTTCTTACTGCCTTGCCCACGGTGCTATACAACCTTCGCACTTTCAACATAGAGCGCATACGACACAACACCCCCTGAATGCACCGCTCTACATTTGGCCAAAACCAATAGATGAATATGAGAACAGTAGTGGTAACAGGTGCGGGTTCGGGCATGGGCAGAGCAACAGCTATAGCGCTGGCTGCCGGGAGCGATACTCAAATCATATTGACAGGAAGAAGAAAAGAGGTATTGGAAGAAACACGCAGCTTGATGAACAATGCATCAGCGCACCACATAGCTGTGCTGGATGTGCGCAATGCTGCTGAGTGGCTCAAGTTTTTTGCAAGCATTGACACTACTCACATGAACCTCTACGGTGTGTTTGCCAACGCGGGCATCGGTGGCGAGAATCATTATGGTGAAGCAGATCGCTGGGAAGAAATCATTTCCACCAACCTGACGGGTACTTATGTCACCATCATGGAATGCCTGCCCTACCTGAAAAAATCGGAAGAGGAATACAAACATATAGTCATTACTTCATCGTGCCTTGGGCGATTTGGTGTGCCTAACTACACCGCTTACTGCACTGCTAAAACAGGCTTACTGGGCCTCACCAAAAGCATGGCGCTACAGTTTGCTGCTGACAAAATTTTAGTGAACGCCATCTGCCCCGGCTGGGTAGAAACAGAGATGGCCAAAGCAGGCATACAGAAATTAGCCGACCGCGCGGGCAACGACTATCAAAAGAGTTTTGATGAACAGATGAGCTACGTTCCACTCAACAAAATTTCACAACCCGAAGAGATAGCCGCGCTGGTGAAGTGGCTGATGAGTGCCGCACAGACATCGATGACGGGGCAGGGCATTGACATCAACAATGGATCTTATATGCTATAAAGGGATTAGGAGTTGGGAATTAGGATTTAGGGAAAGGCACTTGGATATTGGACATTGAAAGTTGAATATTGGACATTCTTATTTAGCAATTACTTCATGAAAATATTTTGCATTCCGCTGGTTGTTTTATTGATGCATGCTGCTAGCGCCCAAACCACCCCTGCCGACAGCGCCATGCTCACCAACATCTACAACGAGGTGCTGGCCAATGGCCAGTGCTACGATGATCTGCACCACCTCTGCAAAGAGATAGGCCATCGGCTTGCGGGCAGCGAGGGCGCTGCAAAGGCCATAGAGTGGGGCGAATTGCGCCTGTGGGAATGCGAACCCGACAGCGTTTTTCTGATGCCCGTGGAAGTGCCCCACTGGACACGCGGCACCAACGAGTATGCGCACTATGTGGCCAACGATTATGTAGATAATGGCATGATGGAACCCATGAAGTTCAGTGTCGCAATGACTGCGTTGGGCGGCTCTGTAGGCACAGGTGGCGAAATCACTGCACAGGTAGTAGAAGTAAAATCGTTTGACGAGTTGAAGGCTCTGGGTGAAGAGAAGGTGAAAGGCAAAATTGTTTTCTTCAACAAGGCGATGGACCCGATGCTGATCAACACCGGTGCTGCCTATGGCGGTGCCTATCCCATACGTGGCAAAGGCCCCAGCGAAGCGGCTAGGTATGGTGCGGTGGCCTGCATCATTCGCTCCCTTACACTGGCCGATGACAACTATCCGCACACAGGTGGCACCATTTACAACGACAGCCTTCCGAAGATACCCGCTGTGGCCCTCAGCGCTGTGGCTTCGCGGCAGCTCAGCCAGCACTTAGAGCAAGACCCCGAATTGCTTTTTACACTGCACCTCTCTGCCACGGCCTATCCGCGCACGGTGCAGGCCAACGTGATAGCCGAATTGCGCGGCACCGATTTTCCTGATGAGTACATCACCATTGGCGGACACCTTGATAGCTGGGACATTGGCGAAGGTGCGCACGATGATGGCGCAGGCATTGTGCAAAGCATAGAGGTGATGCGCACCTTGGTGGTGCTGGGCTACAAGCCGCGCCACACCATCCGCGTGGTGTTGTTTATCAATGAAGAATTTGGCAACGATGGCGGACAGACCTATGCCGACAGTTGCGCTGCGCAAAATCTGATACACGTGGCCGCATTGGAAAGCGATGCAGGCGGCTTCACGCCCATGGGCTTCCATTGCCAGTGCAACGATGTGCAGCTAAAGCGCTTTCAAAGTTGGAAACCCCTGCTCGAAAAATTCTCGCTCTACGATATAAAGCGCGGTGGCAGCGGAGTGGATATAGGCCCGCTAAGGAAAGAAGACACCGACCGCGTGGCCCTGTTCGGTATGCGTGTGGATGGCCAGAAATACTTCAACTACCACCACAGCGGCAACGACATTTTTGAAAACGTGGACAAA
>JBJXFP010000160.1:0-57800 GCA_046155615.1 Flavobacteriales bacterium
CATGGCGCCAACTGGACATTTGTAATATGGGGTGCGCTGCACGGAGTATATCTGGTTGCAGAAAATTTTCTGCGCAAGCTTCATTGGTACACCACCGTGATAAGCAGTAAAAATATTTTTACACGCATACTCATCGCCATAGTCATCTTTCAGCTTGTAGTCATCGGCTGGATTTTTTTCCGTGCAGAAAATGTGGGTGATGCGGTGATGGTGTTGGGCAGGATATTGACTTTTGAAAATTCATCATGGCAAATACCGGACTTACTTCAGCACAACGGATTTTACGGTATGATGTGGAAAATATTTTTGGCATTCGTATTTCTGATGTTCGACAAAATTTTGCACAACTATACGCGCAGCTTAAGTGGCACGCGTGTGCAGCATGCCATGAGGCTTGGGGTGTATGGTGTATTGGCAGCAGTTATTCTTCTCTTTGGTTTTTGGGGTGAGGTCGAATTCATTTATTTCCAATTCTGAGCATTGAAAAAAATAATCTCAAATAGCCTTGTCCTTGGTGTGATTGCCGCTGCGACCTACATCTGTATGTGCTATGTGATCAATCACATTTCATTGGCGGAGAGGCGTGCCGCTGTGTGGATGATTCCATACCTGCAGCGCAAAGGTGGACAAGAACAACGCATGATGTATGACTATAAGAAGGACACGAAGTATGATGCTATTGTGATTGGCTCATCACACGCATATCGTGGTTATGACCCAAGAGTTTTTGAAGCAAATGGCCTAAGCTTGTTTAATGCAGGCAGCTCTTCTCAACACGCCCTTGCAAGCCGGATATTGATGAATGATTTCATAAAACCTGCGATCAATACCTTAGTCATTATTGATATTTACGATAAGGTATTTGAGGGTGAAGGCATGGAGTGCAATATGAAGTTGATACAAAATGCCTCAGATGATCCGGTGGCCCGGCACTTGCTTTCTTACCAGCCGGATATGCGAACCTTCAATGCTTACATCACACGCCAATTCAGCAGCGATGCTGCCAATGAAGTAGAAGCAAAAGGATACATTACCAATGGCTATTGCACAAAGCAGGATACACTATTCACTTTTCCAGATTCGGTAGCATGGGACTTTGTTCCCAATCATCAATTCCTGCATGCGCTCGATGGCCTAATGCAGGATTTGGAAAGAGCCGGAATCAAATATATTCTGGTGAGCCATCCGCAGCCCGCGATTAAGTGGCAATCCGAATATCATTCTTCATTCGTCAAATTTCTTAGCCCGCTTATTTCAACGCACAACGCCAGGTATGTCGATTTGACATTTGACAAAAGATTCAATCAGTACACTTGCTTTGCCGACCAAAATCACATGAATCAGGCAGGAGTGGATTTGTTCAACCACCTGCTCATCGATTCGTTGAGGCAACTCAATTATCTAAACACCCCATGACAACTCAACTTAAACACTACTTCCATCGCCTCTGGCCCATTTGCCGCAGCATCACCGGCAACGGCCTGCGCGAGTCGCTCCATATTCTGAATGAAATAATACCCCTGCAGATGACTGAGGTTCCCACAGGCACGCAAGCCTTCGACTGGACAGTGCCTAAAGAGTGGAACATCAAGGACGCATACATCCTTACACCGGATGGAAAAAAGATCGCTGACTTTGTTAAGAACAATTTGCATGTGGTGAACTACTCGGCTCCCATCCATACTGAAATCAGTTTTGATGAATTGGCCAAGCATATGCACACCATCCCCGAAATGCCCGATGCCATTCCGTACATCACCTCATACTTCAATGAGAACTGGGGCTTTTGTTTGGAGCACAACGAATGGAAACAACAACCGCGTGATGGCAAATACAAAGTTGTAATTGATAGCGAATTGAAAGATGGCAGCCTCACTTATGGTCAGTGCGTATTGAAGGGTGAGAGTGACCGAGAGATTTTTTTCTCAACCTACTTGTGCCACCCCAGTATGGCAAACAATGAACTGAGCGGGCCGCTCGCTGCTGCGTTTCTCTATCAGAAAATTGCTGCGATGCCCAAACGCAATTATACCTACCGTTTCTTATTTGCTCCTGAAACCATTGGTGTCATTGCCTTTCTGGCCACACAAGGCGAAACATTGAAGAAGAACATGCACGCAGGTTATGTGCTTACCTGCTGTGGTGATGCACGAGATTTCACCTACAAACGCAGCAAGCGTGCTGACACTGCAGCCGATAGTGCAGCAGAACATCTGTTGAAATACACAGGCAAAAAACACAAGGTGATTGACTTTGCTGTGGGTGGCAGCGATGAGCGCCAATACTGCTCTGCGGGTTTCAACATGCCCGTTGGCTCACTCATGCGCACACCATATCAGCAATACAGAGAATACCACACTTCGCTCGACAATGAATCCATCATCAGCTACGATGCACTGGCAGCTACAGTGGATACTTACTACCAGATAGTACAATTGCTCGAACTGAATGATTGCTACAAAAACAAAGTGCAGCATTGCGAGCCTCAGTTGGGCAAACGCGGCCTTTATCCCGATAGTGTGGACCCACTTTTCAATCGTGAAGAATTGCATCGGCTGCTTCACTTTCTCAGTTTTGCCGATGGCAACACTGACCTGATAACGATAGCCGAAAAAAGAAATGAATGCGCCTTGCTCTATGCAGAGATCATCAGAAAATGCGCGGAAGCGGATTTGATATAAACCACAGCGGCAAGTCTATCCATTACCTTGCGCGCTGCAAAACCACCTGCTGAAACCTGCAAGGGCCTTCATGGAACTTACACCTTTCTCCTTAATAAATCAGTACATCAGAGAGCGGCTCATTCATCCGCAGCGTTACACGTGCAAAGAATTTTCTTTCCTCAAAATATTTCAGCACGGCCTCTCCTTCGCCATCAACCGATTTGATTACAAACTGATAAAAAACTACTTGCAGCTACCTTATCCGTTGCAACTCGCCATCTATTGGCTCAAGAGCATCAGGCAAGGCAAAAGCAAATCACAATACGCTTTCAAAGAGTTTGTGATACTTGACCCGGGCCGCGTGGTGAAGGGGGACGATGGCAACTGGCACTCCATCTACTTCGATCGCATCAGCAGTGTAATTGGCCGAGAAAGACTCACATGGATCAGTACCAAGGACAGCCCCGGCTTCCATGTGGACTATGAGATTTCTTTTTTCAAAAGATACGTGCCATACCCTGATGAGTATGTGCGCAAACTGCTGAAAGAGATGATAGCAGCTCTTCGCAATGCGGAGCGTATGGGTCAATTTTCAGCTTACGAAATGAAGCACCTGCGCTCGGCCATGCACATCTTTTTCGAAGAGTTCAGGTTTTACTACCATCTGTTCAAAGGTCAGCAGACACGCACACTCCTCTTCATCTGCCACTACCACAGTGAGGGGCTGATAGCCGCGCTGAAAATGCTCGGCATCCGCTGTGTGGAAATACAACACGGCCTTATAGCCACCAACGATTTGTATTATGTCTATCACGAGCAGTTTGCCAGCATCATCGGCAAGTCTTTTTTTCCTGATACCATTCTTACTTACGGTGCCTATTGGAAAAGAATATTAGGCATGGGTTGCGAATACCGAACATCGCAGGTGCAGGTGGCTGGCGATTACCTCTATAGACTTGCTGACACTAACAAGGAGCGAGTAGAAAAAGAAAACGTAGTGTTGGTATGCGCCCAGAAAAACCTTCACATGGACTATGTGAACTATGGAAAACAATTGGCAGCACATCTGAAAAATCACCCCGAGTGGCGAGCCATCATGAAACTGCATCCGTTGGAAAAGAACAAGCCTGCCTACGAAGAATTGAAGCAGCATGGAATAGAAATAGTGGATTTGGAGATTCCGTTAGATACGCTTTTGCGAAAAAGTAAAATCCAAATCAGCATTTACAGCACCACCTTTTATGATGCATTGGGCTTCGACATGGTCAACTTCAGCCTACAGGACTTTGGCAACATGAGCGACTATGCCAGCGATATGATAGAGGAAGGTGTAGCTGCACCATTGCTGGCCCACGAAGATCCGGTGGAGAAGTATAGGCAGGCCATGTCAGCCGGCCACACGCTGCTTCCACGCGAGGAGGTGTATGCACCTTTCGATGAGGAGTTGGTGCGGCAACTCATTTTCGATATGAAATAAACGCGGCCTTCCGGATAACCCAAGAAGTCGAGGTCAAATTCGAAATGGAATTTCGAGCCATCAACCGCATATTTGACCGCCTTACTTTTTCCCAAACCAACCAAGCTACACACCAAAAGTGACAATGGCTATACAAGTAGCAGACGACCTGCCTCTGCTTAAGATGATGACTGCCGATATGAAGGCGGCATCACACTATTACAATCCCACCAACTACTGGGCTTTCTACGAAAAGGTGCTCATGCCTGAACTGGAAGGACAGGGCCTTGCCGACTTCAGACGCAGGAAACACACAGTACTGCGTTCGTTCGGTGCTACCGACAATATTGAAAAACCACTGGCAGATGTGCGTAACAGCAGGCTGCTTTACAACAAAGCCACAAGAGCCATTCCTGGCAGCAATGCACTTTTCAATGCGATCAATAGACTGGCTACGGGGTTTATCTCACTTTTTCCGGCTTGGCGACAAAGCATAAGACAGCAACCCTACAACTTCTGCAAAGAGCTGGGCGAGCAGCTTGGCGCAAAACCCCTGGACAGCTTCAGCTACAGCGATGCAGGCAATCCGGAAGACAGGATAGAAGTGGAAGGACGACTGTACACCTCCAAGGCGCTGTACTACTACCAGCGCTATGTATATGCTCAGCGCTATTTCAATTTTGAAAAAATAAAAACACTGGTAGAGCTTGGCAGCGGTTCGGGCAAAAGCATAGAGGTGCTCAAGAAGTTGCACCCTCACATCACCTTTGTGTTGTTCGACATTTCACCACAACTTTACGTATGTGAGCAATGGCTCAAGACTGTTTTTCCGGGTGAGGTGGTCGGCTACCGCAATTGCCGAGAAATGACTACATTGGACAACTTGCAGCCCGGTAAAATCTATGTTTTCGGAGCCTGGCATTTTCCGCTTTTGCAAGGGCAGAAGGTGGATTTGTTTTGGAACTGCGCCAGTTTTCAAGAAATGGAACCCGATGTTGTTGCTAACTATTTGAAATATGTAAATGAGGCTGCACGTGAGGTTTTTCTTTTGGAAAAAATGAACGGAAAAGAAACCGCAGAAAAGGAAGGAGAAAAAGGTGTGCTCAACCCAGTTACCATTGAGCATTACAAGCAAGGATTGCCTGCATTCGCCATAAAAGACATTCAAACCGCCCTGCATCCTGACGGAAGGCCCATGTGGAACGGATACCAGGAAAGCATCTGGCAAAGAAAATGACGCAACTTTCTCACTTACAACCTGTCTGATACCTGCTAATCAATTCATTCACAACATAAGACACCATGAATAGGATTTTACTTATCGCAATTTTGACCCTGACGGCCATCATGCCGACTCACTTGGCGGTGAGCCAAACGGAGGATGCGGCAGCTACGCCACTTTTCAATCCTGCATTGAATATCAACACAGCCAACTATACCTGCATTCAAAGTTTTACATCCACCACCTGTTTGACAGGCAGCACTACCCAAAATCTGGGTGCTTCGGATTCGCCTCAGACTGACCAATCGGGCAACGGCAGCATGTCCAACGATATCTGGTTTGCCTTCACAGCACCAGCCGAAGTAGTAAAAATTCGCGTTTGCGATCCCACTTTCGATGCTGCATTTGAGGTTTGGAATAGTACAGGTATGTCTTTCATAACTGGGTCAAATCAGAACAGCACCAGCAGCACCGGAGCGGCTGGCAAAGAAGTAAAGTGTGTCGGTGGCCTCGTTTACAACACTGTTTATTTGATTCGTGTTGGGCGCGTTAGTGGCAGCGGGGCAGGTACTTTTAAGTTGAATGTAGAGTATGTTTCAGTGAAAGTGAGGCCGAGCTATACACCCGATCCACCAGGCTTTAGTTGCTATACACCGGGCAATAGCATCAAGCGTGACAATACCTGCAACCTGAATGTGGGTGTGGGTGCCACACGTTGGAAGTTTGTGCCCATTCCAAGTGGTACTACCATCATTTGTATCGGCACAGCAGACTACAGCCTAAGTTCTTGCCCGGGCATTTGCATGGGTCAGGACTATATGGTGTATTGCGAAGTGCAGGCTACCGATACTGAGTGCGGAGCCAACATATGGTGGGGCTATAGCGAGGGCAAATTGATAGATATGTGTGATGGGGCTTGTCCTACGATTACAAGCCCTTCTATTGATACTACGATTTGCAACATTGTGAATTATACATTTACAGTAAGCTCTTTAGGTGGAGGCGAATTTGACTATCAGTGGCGGTTTACTACCGATAATGGGGCAACACAATTCTGTACTCCATGGAGTACTCAGGGTCAGTTTCAGCCGCTCAATTCTACTCTGGCTAACTGTTTCCGTTTCGGTAAAATCTATCAGGTGCAAGTGAGAGCGCGCTATTGCGACAACGAAACGGATCCACCCTGGTGTAGTGGCGGAAGAACAGTTATCACCTGCAACGCGCCAACGGTGAGTGTTTCAAGCGGAACGTGTTGTCGGTGGCGTAACAAGAATGGAGGAACTATTAGTGCTAACTCCGTTTCTGGTTATGCGCAGTATCGATTCAGATTTACACAGGTAGATCCCTGCTCCGAAAATCCATTGCAGCCATTGGCACCGGCTTGCACCACTGCATGGCTCAATGGTCCTTATGTCAATCCCAATGTACTTACATGCATTGTTGCAGGCAACATATATATGTTGCAGGTACAAGGGCGAAACCTGGCACTTTCATGTCCATTGTGCAGTGGGAGCAATCAGACTTTCCCTCAGCAGCAATCTGACTGGGGACCTCCATGCTTCATTGGTTTCCGCACTACTGGCAGTCCGCCTGTGGGCACACCACTTACCTGCTACTGCACACCCAATATGCCCGGTGAGCCTATTGATCCATATGCTGATATGGAAGAAGAAAGATGGAACGAAGCCAGCGAAGAGGTGGTAGGCATACTCAGTGCAAACACAACTGCAAGCCGCATTGTAAACGTGGACATGGCCGAATCGCTGCTGGAAGGCAACGGTGTAATGCGCATTTTCAGCATGAACGGGCAAGTGATGTATGAGCAGCAAGTGTATGATGTGCAACGAAACACATACGTTACTCTAAACCTTGAACAACAACTTGCAGGTGGCATCTACATCATTTCTGTCACCACCGATAGTGGTACTGTTTCGCAGAAAATTTTTATTACTAAAGAATAATATTTCGACTCTTTCACTTTGTGACACGCCTTGCTTCTTCCATCATAGAAGCAAGGCGTTTTTATACCGATTGGACAAGTGCTTAGTCCAATCCTTGCTTCGCCAGATTGGACTAAACACTTGTAGCCATCGGCATTTACCACTGCCACATTGTGGCCACTATGTGGTAAGATTTCTTAAATATTGGCCTATTTAAGAAATAACATTGGTATTATTTGCAGCCAATACCACATCGTTATGATAGCCACCATTGAGCACTCAAAAGGGAATTTCAAAGTTGACTTTTCAAGGCCATTGGATATATCTGTGCCTGTGTCGGCCGATGGTCCGCAAGCCTGGTATGTGAACAAGCCTGTCATAGCACCTGTCATCAACAGGTATTTTACAGGCAGCGTCAGGTTGGGTGGCGCGGTCAATTTCAACAATGTTAGCTTCAATCCGCATGGCCATGGCACGCACACTGAAACTGTGGGCCACATTGCAAGGGAGAGTTTCCCCATCAGCATAGCGATGAAAAAATATTTACATCATGCGATGCTTATTTCTGTCACTCCGCACATTGTTACTCAAGATGCAGGGTACATCCAAAAAGGTGATGCCATAGTTACCCAACAACAATTGATGGCAGCCATAGGCGACAACAGGCCGGAGGCATTGGTGATAAGAACTCTGCCCAATTCAAAAGACAAGCCCACCAAAAATTATAGTAACACCAATTTTTGCTACATAGAAGCGCAGGCACTCGATTTACTCTCCATCTTTGATGTGCAGCATTTGCTGGTTGACTTGCCATCGGTGGACAGAGAGATGGATGGAGGACTTTTGAAAGCGCATCATGCCTTTTGGCAATACCCTCATGAAACGCGGGCACATTGCACCATCACAGAATTCATTTATGTGGCCGATGAGATAGCTGATGGAGAATATCTGCTGGAATTGCAGGTGGCCTCGTTTGAAAATGATGCTGCGCCTTCGAGGCCTGTGCTTTATCAGATATTTTGATTTAGGCGGAGCGCCTCGATACCTGTTTCCTTTCACCAACCAACTCAATACATGTCGCCATGATGGCGGCAGTGTCGTAATGACACTCTGAATAAAGTTCATCTTGTGTGCCGTGTTCAACTAAGCGGTCTGGAATGCCGAGGCGTTTTACTTGCGAGTTGTAGCCATTGTCCACCATGAATTCAAGCACCGCGCTTCCCATGCCTCCTTGCAGGCAGCCATCTTCCACTGTTACCACCAGTTTGAATTTTCCAAACACTTCGTGCAGCAGCAGTTCATCTATCGGCTTTGCAAAGCGCATGTCGTAGAGTGCGGCACTGATGCCTTTTTCTTCCAATTGATCACATGCCTTTAAGGCGTAATTACCAATTGGGCCTATGCTAAGTACAGCTACATCCTCACCACTGCGCACCTTCCGGCCTGTGCCAACTTTGATGAGTTGAAGTGGTGTTTTCCATTCTTTCAAAACACCATTGCCGCGTGGATAACGAATGCTGAACGGGCCGTAGTTTTCGTATTGCGCGGTGTACATCAGGTTGCGCAATTCGCTTTCGTTCATGGGTGAGCTCACTATCATGTTCGGAATGCAGCGCATGTAAGCAATGTCGTAAGCTCCATGATGGGTGGGGCCATCAGCACCTACCACGCCACCGCGATCAAGGCAAAACACAACGCGCAGTTTTTGCAAAGCCACATCGTGTATCACTTGGTCATAAGCGCGCTGCATGAATGATGAGTAGATGTTGCAAAAAGGAATCAACCCTTGTGTGGCCATGCCTGCACTGAAGGTGACTGCATGTTGCTCTGCTATGCCTACATCAAATGCGCGGTCGGGCATAGCTTCCATCATGAACTTGAGCGAACAGCCTGATGGCATGGCGGGTGTAACGCCAACAATCTTTTCGTTTTTCTCCGCAAGTTCTATGATGGTGTGGCCAAACACATCTTGATAGAGTGGGGGTTGAGGTGACTTGGGCACCACCTTCACTATTTCACCTGTGTCTTTATTGAACAAACCAGGCGCGTGCCACTTAGTAGGCGAGCCGTCTTCAGCGGGGCCATAACCTTTTCCTTTTTTGGTGATGCAATGCAAAATTTTCGGGCCGGGTATGTCTTTCAGATCGCGGAGTACTTTTACCATGTACTCTACATCGTGGCCATCAATGGGGCCGAAGTAGCGCCAGTTGAGCGACTCAAACAGATTGCTCTCTTTTACTAATGAGCCCTTCAGTGAGTCAGAAACTTTCTGCACTATTTGCTGCGCACTTGTTCCGAATTTGGAAAGTTTGCCCAACAGGTTCCACACTTCGTCTTTCACTTTGTTATACGTGTGCGAAGTGGTAATGTCTGTGAGGTATTCTTTGAGGGCGCCCACGTTGGGGTCAATGCTCATGCAGTTGTCATTCAGTATTACAAGGATGTTGGCATCGGCAATGCCACCATGATTGAGCGCTTCGAAGGCCATACCGGCAGTCATGGCGCCATCACCAATCACTGCTACTATCTGTCTGTCATGTTCTTTTTTGAGTTTAGAAGCCACTGCCATTCCAACTGCGGCACCAATACTTGTGGAGGAGTGGCCTACACCAAAGGTGTCGTATTCGCTTTCGCTGCGCTTGGGAAAACCACTTATGCCTTTGTACTTGCGGTTGGTATGAAAAACATTTTTCCTGCCGGTAAGAATTTTATGGCCGTATGCCTGATGACCCACATCCCACACCAACTGATCGTAAGGGGTATTGAACACATAGTGCAGGCCCACTGTCATTTCCACCACACCCAGCGAAGCACCAAAGTGTCCGCCTTTTTCCGATACAATATCTACAATGTATTGACGCAGCTCTTTACTGAGTTGGGGCAATTGCTCCTCGCGCACTTTGCTGCGCAAGTCAGCAGGCTCATTTATCAGAGAAAGAAGCGGGCCTGCGGTGTATGGGTTCTGATGGGACATTTTTTAGAAAATGTGGCGAAAGCAAATCAAACGATAGCGAGCGCAAAGATCACAAATGATTTGGTGCAAATTTTATTTTCTTCTTTACAAGTTTTGGCAAAATGCGCTGGCATAGCACTATACGCAATAGACCACGAGTATAGATTGTGCACTGTGAGGTCGCATGGTCAGTGTTGCTTCGCATTACTAACAGTATCAGGTTTACTTTTTTGAAAAGATGAGTTGTGCAGTGCGCTCATATCCGCATTTATTGCTCATGTTATTCTACCTGCCATCGCATGGTTTGTTAGCATTGAGTATCAATCATTAAATCCCATATCAACCAAAATGGACAACTCACTAAAATTCGATTTGCCCACCAACACCTCCAGCATGATAAAAGTGATAGGTGTGGGTGGAGGCGGTAGCAATGCCGTCAACTACATGTTTGAACAAGGTATTCAGGGTGTGGACTTCATAGTCTGCAACACTGATGCGCAGGCCATAGACAAAAGCCCGGTGCCTATAAAGGTGCAACTTGGAAGCACACTTACTGAAGGCCGTGGGGCAGGTGCCATACCTGAAGTTGGGCGCAATGCAGCCATTGAGAGTTTGGATGAGGTGAAAGAACTCTTGCAGAGCAATACCAACATGGTATTTATAACTGCCGGTATGGGCGGAGGTACAGGCACCGGTGCCGCTCCGGTTATAGCAAGAGCAGCTAAGGAGATGGGCATTCTCACAGTGGGTATCGTTACCATTCCATTCATGTTTGAAGGACGTAAACGCTCGCAGCAAGCTGACTTTGGCTTGAAGGAAATGCGTGACAGCGTGGATACACTGCTGGTAATCCGCAATGACAAATTGCGCGAACTCTACGGAAACCTTACTCTGAAGCAAGCATTCGGACATGCTGATGAAGTGCTATGCACCGCTGCAAAAGGAATAGCTGAAGTAATAACATTGGTGGGCACTGTAAATGTGGATATGAATGATGTGAAGACTGTGATGAAAGACAGCGGTGTAGCCATCATGGGCAGTGGCAGAAGCAGTGGCGAAGGCCGCGCGAAGCGCGCTGTGCTCTCTGCTTTGGAATCACCCCTGCTGAATGACAACGACATTACCGGTGCCAACTTCATACTGCTGAACATAACCTACGGCAACGAAGAAGTGCTTATGGATGAGATAAGTGAAATAACTGACTATATACAGGAACAAGCAGGCATGGGCGCTGAGGTGATATGGGGCTATGGCCAGGACGAAACGCTTGGTGATGATGTGAGCGTGACTGTAATTGCCACTGGCTTCAAAGCCAAAAGTGTGGAGAGCCTGCTGCCTGCGCCAGAGCAAGAGCCAAAGAAAATGTGGCTGGAAACGGAAGGTGCAAAAGAGGTGACTGCCAAAGTGGAGAAACCAACAGCGGAGATAAGCGATGTGAAAGATGAGGTGAAGGAGAATGCAGATGAACCATTCATAAAGACATTGGAGAAACCATTGTTCGAAATGGAATTTGAAGTGAAGAATGAAATTATGGACGATGTGCCTGCGCAAGAAGAAATGTTGCCAGAACTCTCCGCTTTGAAAATGAACTCGGAAGAAATAATGGTGCCTGTGGATATGCCTGTGGTGCACAGCCTTGGTACTGACCTGAATGAAGTAGTGGCCGATGCGGCTTCGAAAACAGAAGTAACCGACTCGCTGCCAATAAAGACTACCGAAGCCATAAGTGACAGACCAAGCCGCAGTGAACTGATAACGCGCAACAAGGAACGCGAAATGCGCATCAGGGAGTTTACCATTAAGCTAAAGACCCCGAGTGGCCTGAGTGAACTGGAAAATGAACCTGCTTATGCTCGCAAGAAAATAACCCTTGAAAACACACCGCACAGTTCTGAGAGCAATGTGTCGCGCTACTCCCTCAACGAATCGAGCGATGAACAAGGCAACAAAAAAATAGAGTTGGGCAACAACCCATTTCTGCACGACAATGTGGACTAAGCAACAGCAATGCATAGCAAAAAGAATGAAAGCACCTGCCACCAAGGCGGGTGTTTTTATTTTCGGAATCAGCAAAGGTTGAATGCACATCACCATTTTGGCCTGCACTTTACTTGTGTGGCTTCGCCTCAAAGGCCGCTGCTATCTTGCACCACTTTCGCACACTTTTTTATATGCACGATTTTTTTCAAATCTTCACCACTGCCGAAGGCGCTATCAGCCTCATCACACTCATTGTTCTGGAGATTGTTCTCGGTGTTGACAATATCATATTCATAGCCATCATCTGTGGTTATGTGCCAAACAAAAAGGACCAGCGAACTGCGCGGTTTGTAGGTCTTGCTCTGGCACTCATTGTGCGCATCATTCTTCTGTCATTCATCTCGGTACTCAGCCATGCCACGCGCGAGCTGCCCATTTCAGAATATGTAGGCTTTAAGGTGACAGGCCGCGGTCTCATACTTTTTTGCGGAGGTGTTTTTCTCATCATCAAAACTGTAAATGAGATATACCACAAGTTCAAAATTGCTGACCATGAGGAAGGTGAGAAGGCTCGCAGAATGACACTGACCCAAGCCATAGTGCAGATCACATTCATTGACATTGTCTTCTCTTTCGACTCCATACTTACCGCTGTGGGCGTAACCATGGACAATCCGCACCCAGGGCAGGCATTGGCCACCATGATTACTGCGGTGGTCATCTCCATGGTTGTGATGCTATTATTTGCTCCGTATGTCAGCAATTTCATAGAAAAATATCCGACTATCAAAATGCTTGCGCTTGCATTCCTTGTAGTCATTGGAATTATACTCGTGGTAGAATCGCTGGAGGATGCCGCTTTGCTTCATCTACCCGCTGGTATTGACATCAAAAGCTATGCTTATGCCTGTCTGGGATTTAGCATCATAGTAGAGATGCTCAACATCAGGCTTAAGAATGTGAAGGAAAGAAAACTCAGACAGTCCAATTAGCGTGTAAGCTCTTTGAACACATCTTCCAGTTTTTGTTCTTTGCGGGTCATGGTCAGGATGGAATGTCCCTGAGATTGGGCTAGTTCAGAAATATCCTTGCGTATATCGCGCGCTTCACTTGCCGTTATGATGTATGTGTTTTCTTCTTTAGCTTCCACCTCAGTCACCCCGCTTATTTGTTTCAATGCGGACTTTGAGATGCTTCCACTGAATTCAACGAGCAGCTCGTAACCGCTACTGAGCAGGCTTTTACGCAATTCACTGGTTGGCTTATCTGCCACAATAGTTCCTTTGTTTATGATAATGGCTCTGCTGCAAATGGCTTCTACTTCCTGCATGATGTGTGTGCTCAGCATCACAGTTTTTTCTTTACCGATGTTGACTATCAAGTCTCTGATATCAGCCAACTGGTTTGGGTCAAGTCCACTTGTGGGTTCATCCAGTATCAGCACCCGTGGATTGTGTATCATGGCTTGTGCTAATCCCACCCGCTGCCGATAGCCCTTAGACAGTGCTTGAATCTTTTTATGTGCTTCTACACCAAGTCCAACCTTTTCTATCATCTCATCCACCCGCTTTTTCAGTTGTGGTACTTTGTATATACCACCTACAAAGCTGAGGTATTCGCGCACATACATGTCCAAATAAAGCGGATTGTGTTCAGGCAGATACCCTATTTGTTTTTTAGCTTCAATACTCTGTTCCATCACATCATGACCGCATACACTCACCTTGCCTTCAGTAGGTGGTATGTAGCAGGTTATGATTTTCATCATGGTGCTCTTGCCTGCACCATTGGGACCCAGAAAACCCACTACTTCTCCAGCATTGATATGAAAATTAACCCCATGCAAGGCGCGCTGAGGACCATAAAATTTGCTTACATTGTTTACAGAAATTGACATACTGACTTGAAATAAGTTCTCCGCCAAACCTAAGAGCGGTTTATCTCACAGCACTATAGATATAGGAATTGATGTTCACATAGCGCGGCTATTTTTTCAAGTCAGTGGGTGGATGTAACCTTTCTGTTTCGTTGCGTACAAAGTCTGTTTTGAACCTTACCCGAAATATTTAACTCCACATACTATATGAAAACAGAACAATTGCAATGGCTGCAACAGACAGGGTGGTCCTCGCCTGAATCTTTGATGAATGGCCAGGCAGCTTTGGTCTTTGCATTCGGAGGCATTGACGTAATTGGCAACCCGGAAGTTTATGCCGAATTGCACAAGCGATACAGCAATGCCAATATTGTGATGGCAAGCACTGCGGGAGAAATTCATGGAAACAGTGTGAGCGATGGCAGCATCAGCGTAACAGCATGCAACTTTGACTACACAGCAACTGAAATTATGAGCCTTAAGGTGGATGATTTTGCCGATAGCTATGCTTGTGGCGAGGCCATAGCCGCAGATCTATTGAAAGACGATTTGAAACATATTCTTGTCTTTTCAGATGGCACATCAGTAAATGGAGATGAACTAGTGAAGGGTATCAACCAGGGTTTACCAAAACAAGTGATTGTGACCGGAGGACTTGCCGGTGATGCCGGTCGTTTCAATGGCACCCGTGTTGGGGTGAATGCTGTGCCTGTTGGAAACAATATTGTAGCCATTGGATTCTATGGCGATCGGTTTCACGTAGCGCATGGCTCGCAAGGAGGATGGGATGCATTCGGCCCCATTCGCAAAGTGACTAAATCAAACGGCAACGTACTTATGGAACTCGATGGAGAAAATGCACTTGCAGTTTATAAAAAATACTTGGGCACCCGGGCCAGTGAGCTACCCGGTGCGGCTTTGCTCTTTCCCCTTTGCATTCATGGCGATGATGGAAGCCGGTTGGTTCGCACCATTCTTACTATAGATGAGCAAACCGGTTCTATGAATTTTGCCGGAAATATTCCAATAGATGCCAACGTGCAATTTATGATGGCCAACTTTGATCGCCTCGTAGATGGTGCAGCTGGAGCAGCTGAGCAATCGGTAGCTATGACAAGAAAAGCTAAGCCTGACCTGGTGATGATGGTGAGTTGCGTTGGTAGAAAAATTGTGCTCGGACAGAGGATAGATGAAGAAGTAGAATCTGTTTGTAACATATTCGGTGAGGGTCCGGCATACACAGGCTTCTATAGCAATGGTGAAATATCACCACTGCTCAATTCAGTGGGCTGCTCATTGCACAACCAGACAATGACTATAACTACTTATAAAGAAGAATAAGGTACAGTTGTGCTGACGTGAAGAGCAAGCCCGAATACCATCGTTTACTAGAGAGGCAGTTAAAAAAATTTCTGCCAGGCTATCCCAATGCATCGGTGGACATGGAATCACTATTGCTTGCAATAAATGAAACATACAATCAGAACGACAACGATCGCCAACTCATGGAACGCGCCATGCTGCTAAGCAGCGAGGAGCTTACATTGAAAAAAAATATGGTGGATGCATTGCAACAGGAACAAGGCAGAGTGCTGGATGCGTTGAAGGATGCGGCTCAAAGAATGTTGCCTGATAAATCATTTCAGCAAGATCATGATCTCTTTCAACTTACTGATGTGCTGTTTGCTGAGATAGCAAAAAGACGAAGCGCAGAGCACAAGAACGAGGTAACAGAAGAGATGATGTCAAGCCTGCTTAACAATTTAAAGCTAGGTATGGCTGAGTTTGATATGGAAGGAAACATAACCTCTGCACATCAGCGTTATTGCGACATTGTGGGCTATACCAACGATGAACTGATAGGAAAGAATTCTATAGAATTATTTGCCAATGATGAGAGCAAGGAATCATTTGAAAAGGTGCTTGCACAACATCAAAATGGTGATCAAGGTGTGTTTGAATTACATATCCGGAGAAAAGATGGTGAAAAAATTTGGTTGTTGTGCTCATCTGCCATGATAACCAATGAGGATGGGGTATTTCGCGGCAACACTTCGGTAGTGTTTGACATCACTTCGCAAAAATTGCTTGAACAAGAATTGCGCTTATCCAGACAAAGCGCAGAGGCAGCTCTAGAGTCGAGAAAATCATTTTTAGCCAATATCAGTCATGAAATAAGAACTCCAATCAATGCCATTGTAGGCATGAGTGGTTTGCTTCAGCAAAGTGACCTCTCTGATGCGCAACGAGAATATCTGGAAGCTCTCCAATCATCTGCCGAAGGTTTGCAGGTACTCATCAATGATTTGCTGGATGTGAGCAAAGCTGAAAGCGGCAAAATGGAATTAGAAATAATATCAGTGTCGCTTCGCAGGGTGGTAAAGAATGTAGTGAAGAGCCTCGGATTGAAGGTAGAGGAGAAAGGTATACAACTGAATTGGTTCATTGACCCAGCCGTAGTCGAGTGGCACAAATGCGATCCTGTGAGACTAACACAAATTCTAACCAATCTGGTGAGCAATGCCATCAAATTCACTAGCAAGGGTGAAGTGAAAATAAAAATTGCATTGGTGGAAAGCAGTGATGAATTGCAACGCCTGTACATTGCTGTTGTTGATACAGGTATTGGCATTGCGCACGATCGCATCGCTTCCATTTTCGAAGAGTTTACACAGGAGGACAGCAGCACTACGCGGAAGTATGGAGGTACAGGACTAGGGCTTTCCATTTCCAAAAATCTGGTAGAGATAATGGGCAGTGAGCTGATCGTACGGAGCGAAAAGGGCCGTGGTTCAGAGTTTTATTTCATAATAGATCTACCCATTGGCCAATCCAATGAAGAGGAAATACAATCAATGGATGTGCTGGAATTGAAAGGTACCCGCGTGCTGTTGGTGGAAGATAATGAGATAAACAGATTTCTGGCTGTGACCATATTGCGAAGTTGGCAGATGGATGTAACCACGGCTAACAACGGCCGCGAAGCTTTGAATGAACTACAGCAAAAAACATTCGATATCATACTTATGGATTTGCAAATGCCATATATGGATGGGATGGAAGCTACCGAAGTAATTAGAAAAGAAATGAAGTTGAAGTTGCCCATCATAGCGCTTACTGCAAACAACCTGAACAGTGAACGCGAATTGTGTTTACAAAAGGGAATGAACGACTATGTGTCCAAACCATTTCAACCTGAGCAGCTCTTCAAAAAACTAAAGGCATATCTGGCAAACGTCCGGTACATGAGTCGCTTTCAGGATAGAAAGGCTTCATGAGGGGAGAGTATGTTTGTCACCGTATATGAGTGACAAGCCCAAGAGAAAAATCGCAATACTTGCATCGGGTGCAGGAAGCAATGCGCATCGCATCATTCAGCACTTCAAAAACTCAACTACTATAGAAGTGGCACTTGTGGCCTGCAACAAACCAAATGCGGGTGTTCTGAACATTGCTACCGAAAATCAAATCCCCACGTACATCATCACCAAAGAGAATTTTGTGCATTCCGATGATTTTCTAAAAGAACTAAAGCAAAGGGATATTGAATTCGCTGTGCTGGCAGGATTTCTCTGGAAGGTTCCAGCGGCAATGGTGATGGCCTATCCTAATTCCATTGTCAATATACATCCTGCGCTATTGCCCAGGTACGGGGGCAAAGGAATGTATGGCCACTTTGTGCATGAAGCAGTTTGCAGCAACAAGGAAAGGGAATCCGGCATCACCATTCATTATGTGAACGAACATTATGATGAAGGCAACACCATTTTTCAAGCAAGAGTTGATATAGACCACACAGATACGCCACAAACGATAGAGCAAAAGGTGAGGGCCTTAGAAATAGAACACTATGCAAGTGTGCTTGACGACATCTTAAATGATAGAATGTAGTTCCCCCAATACTCATTTCTAATCTTCAATACCAATGGAATACTTCGATACCAAACAAATCCTGTCGTGCTTCATGGTATTATTTGCTGTGATAGATGTGGTGGGAAGCATCCCCGTCATTTTGCGCATCAAAAACCAGACGGGCAACATCCAACCCATAACCACCACCACGGTCTCTTTTGTGCTGATGGTCGTGTTCCTTTTTGTGGGCGAAAAGTTTTTGCAACTGTTTGGTGTAGATGTCAACTCATTTGCCGTGGCGGGTTCGTTCATCCTGTTTTTCATTGCCATGGAAATGGTGCTGGGCATCCGCCTCTTCAAGCAGAAGGAGGGAACAGAAAAGGCTGCGAGCATTGTGCCTCTGGCCTTTCCCATCATAGCCGGTGCAGGCACTTTCTCTACCCTTATTTCGCTAAGGGCGGAGTATCACCAAATCAATATACTCATAGCCATAGCGCTCAACATGCCACTGATCTTCATAGTGCTGAAACTGACCAACCGCATAGAACGCTGGCTGGGTGTGGCCGGCATTGCGGTGATAGAGAAGGTATTCGGCATCATCCTGCTGGCTATTGCGGTCAAATTATTTAGTAGCAACATCGCATATCTGATGTCATAAATCTGTAAAAAACCCAACTTCAAGCAACAAGTATTTTGAGCAAACAAATTACCATGTACACCGATGGCGCGGCCAAAGGCAATCCGGGACCGGGTGGCTACGGCCTCATCATGCAAAGCGGTCCACACTACAAGGAGGTAAGTGAAGGCTTTCGCCATACCACCAACAACAGGATGGAATTGCTGAGTGTGATAGTCGGTCTGGAAATGCTCAAGGAGGCTGGTCATCACGTCACGGTCTATTCCGATTCGAAATATGTAGTGGATGCCGTGGAGAAAAAGTGGATTGACGGCTGGATAAAGAAGCAATGGAAAAAAGTGAAGAACCCCGATCTGTGGCAGCGCTATCTAAAAGCCGCAGCCCATCATCAAGTACGATTCAAGTGGATAAAAGGACACAATGGCCACCCGATGAATGAGCGTTGCGATTACTTAGCCGTGGAAGCCAGTGTTGGCAGCGGACAAAAAGTGGATGTGTGGTACGAGGCGAACAAGGACAATGACTGACCTGCCCTGATTTTATTCCGCAGGGTGGTAAAACAGTTTCTTTTCCTTGATCACATTCCAGTGCAGCAATAGTTGCGAGGCCTTTTCTGAGTCTTTGTAATCTGTATAAATGTGCCAGTCCAGCAGCGGGCAAGGCTCTGATAGTTTTACTATAGTTTCTTTTGATGCAGCAATCTCTTGCATCATTTTCTTTTCACACTCATGCCCCGCATCAGCCAGCTTATCGTATTGGGTAAATAGAACTGATGAGTAAATGATAACAAAGTAGTATGAGAAACGAAACTTCGTTTTGTAAGTGCTGATGATGAAAAAAGCTGACTGCACATATATCCAGAAAAGTGCGAGGGTTACGGGCATGAAAGTGTCGTTGCGAACTATAAGACCCCGGTAAGAACGATAGCCACCAAGTGGAAGCAAAAACAAATAGATCAAGATACATATACCAATCCATTTGCTCAATCGAAGAATCGAAGTGGCCTCATCACTTTTCAATTTGTATTGAATCAAAGTGAGATTGAGCACAATCAAACCCAGTAACCAACCCAGACCGATCTTGATAGTGAGCGTTTGCCACAATCCTTCGAGGCACAATGCATAACGTGTAAGCAGTGGCGGCACATCTTCAGCCATGGTACCAGCTTTTGCGTTGATGAACAATGAATATGCGCAACACAGCAGAAAGAACATCAATGGAATGAGCACCGATTTTGGAATTTGTACAAATCGCTTTACCAATGAAATTTCCTGATTGCCTTTTGCCTTCAGCAAAAAGAAAATAACTGCAAGACATGCAACAGGCGCAACACCCAAATTGAGCGGCCCGCTGAATGAAGCGATAAACGCACAGGCCAACATGAAAATTTGAGTCAAAGGTGTAAGTCGAAATTCTTTATGACTCATCGCCCTTATTACAGGAAGAAAAAAGAGCATCACAAAAACGATGGGAAACGAATAGAAAAAGTCATAGGTTGTACTCCTGTCAATGATTCCCATTTGACCGTTGTAACCGAAAGTCTGGAAAAAGGGAGTAACTAATAAGGCACACAATAAAAATTCTATGCTCCAGATTTTCCTGAAAGGCACAACAAAAGCTGCGAGTAGAAAAATTAACGCAAGTTGATTGACTGTTTTGAGAATCGCCTGCGATAGATAAACACTATCAATGGGTGTGGTGAATCTTTGCAGCAGAAGCGGCACATTCCAACAATACTCCTGCACTGCCAAATGTGAGAAGTATCGGTTAGGATTTAAGTAGTGCTCATCGTGCATCAACACTTTCATTGCAAGCGGGTCGGTCAGCACCTTGTCCATATCCTCGCTCGGAATCACATTGAAAAGCATGTCGCCATCCGTTGGCCATTGTTTGTGCTGCCTGAATGAATGAATGGTGTCGGCAATGAGCAACGCAAGTGTCAAAAAAGTAAGTACTCTCTTGACGGCCGTAATATTTTTCTGAAGCCACGCAGACATAGTTAGCCGCGAATAAAGTGAATAGCTCGTGGCTCAAAGACTGCCAACTACATTCGCGCCCTCATTTCAAAAAACAACCCGCAAAACATTCAATAGAAAATGCGCACAGACTTATACCAGGGGCATGACTACTACCTGATGGATGAACTGCTCACCGAAGAGCAAAAACTGATTCGTGACACAGCCCGCGCCTGGGTGAAAAAGGAAGTCTCGCCCATCATAGAAGAGGCCGCAGAGAAGTGCGTGTTTCCTCAGCATTTGCTGAAGGGCCTTGGAGAAATTGGAGCCTTTGGTCCATATATACCTACAGAATATGGCGGTGCTGGTCTCGACCAGATTTCTTATGGCCTCATCATGCAAGAGCTGGAAAGATGTGATAGCGGACTTCGCTCCACTGCATCTGTTCAAAGCTCATTGGTGATGTATCCCATTTACAAATATGGCAATGAGGAGCAACGCAAAAAGTATTTGCCCAAGCTGGCCACAGGCGAGTGGATGGGTTGCTTTGGTCTGACAGAGCCTGACTTTGGCAGCAATCCGGGTGGCATGATCACCAATTATAAAGACATGAGTGATCATTACTTATTGAATGGAGCCAAGATGTGGATAAGCAATGCGCCTTTCTCACAAGTGGCTGTGGTATGGGCAAAGAATGAAGAAGGCCGTATTCATGGCTTGATAGTGGAACGCGGAATGGAAGGTTTTTCTACCCCTACTATGCATGGCAAGTGGAGCTTGCGTGCCAGCGACACCGGTGAATTGATTTTTCAAAACGTAAAAGTTCCCAAGCAAAACCTTTTGCCCAACAAGAGTGGATTGGGCGCGCCATTAGGCTGCCTTGACTCAGCACGTTATGGTATTTCCTGGGGTGCTATCGGTGTGGCTCTCGATTGTTATGATGTGGCATTGCGATATTCAAAAGAGCGTATTCAATTTGGAAAACCCATTGGTGCGTTTCAACTACAACAGAAGAAATTGGCAGAGATGATCACCGAGATTACCAAAGCACAATTGCTTACTTATCGTCTCGGACAACTGCGCAATGAAGGCCGCGCAACTACTGCCCAGATAAGCATGGCCAAGCGCAACAACATAGCCATGGCCAAAATGATCATCAGCGATGCAAGACAGATACTGGGTGCCATGGGCATCACCAACGAATACCCTGTGATGCGCCACATGATGAACCTTGAGTCGGTGATCACTTATGAAGGAACACATGACATTCACTTGCTCATCACCGGAATGGATGTTACCGGACTTGACGCATTCAAATAATTTATACGCACATGAAACAAGCAATCATACACACAGAAAAGGGAGACATGAAGATTGAATTCTATCATGCAGATGCTCCGAACACGGTAGCCAACTTCATCAAGCTGATTGAAAGTGGCTACTACGATGGACTCACTTTCCATCGTGTTATTCCGGATTTCGTCATTCAAGGCGGATGCCCCAATGGAACTGGGACAGGTGGCCCAGGCTACAAAATAAACTGCGAACTCGATGGTGGCAACCAATACCACGACCGTGGTGTGCTCAGCATGGCACATGCCGGCAGAAATACAGGCGGGTCACAATTTTTTGTTTGTCACTCCCGCACCAACACCGCGCATCTGGATCGCAATCATACCTGTTTTGGCAAAGTGGTGGAAGGTCTTGATGTGATAGATGCAATAGTGGCCGGTGATCGTATCAACAAGATGGAAATTGTAGAAGCATAAAGATTTATCTCATATTACTTCAAAAAGGATTGCATTAAAGCAGTCCTTTTTTTTTGAAATGAACGTATCTCGGTGCTCAGTCGGATTTTCGATGCCAGCCAGCCTGAAATAATTAGCTCAGCCCGATATTCGAAGTAATCTTCTTCCGGCCATAGGAAATAGTGCGATACCGGCAACACTTCCTGCCACGTCAGCGCACCAATCCCACATATCACAATCGCGCATTACCCACGCTGTGCTTTGCAACCACTCCAGTATGCCGCCATACAGTGCACACACCAATACAATGGCCATAGCGCTTCGCAGGCGTTGATTCTTAAAGGGCTTTGCAAATAGAGTAAGAAGTATGAGCCAGGACAAGATGGCAAACAGACTGAAATGAATCACCTTGTCTGAATGTGGAAATAAGCGCACCTTGTCCTGTTCCAGTTCCACCTTCATCACATGCAATACAAAAACAATAGCCGCCCATGCAATGCAGGCGGCTATCATGAACTTCTTTCTATGTGCATGAGAAACTGACGACACTTAAAGCGATGCCTGATATGTGGCAGCATCCATAAGGCCGCTTGTATCTGTTCCGGTCAGCATTTTTACTTTTATCATCCAACCCTTGCCATAAGGATCGTTGTTTACCGCTGCGGGGTCATCAGCAAGACCGGCATTCACCTCCACCACCTCACCTGCCACAGGCATGAAGAGGTCGCTTACGGTTTTAACTGCTTCTACTGTGCCGAATACATCGTGTTCTGCCAGGGTCTTGCCCTGTGTTTCTATTTCTACAAACACAATGTCGCCCAATTCGCCTTGTGCAAATTCGGTGATACCGATGGTGGCCACATCGCCTTCAATACGCACCCATTCATGGTCTTTGGTGTATTTCAATTCTGCTGGAAAAGTCATGGCTTATTCTTTTTATAAATTTTGGTGGGCGAATGTATTTAGGTTGGTACAAGGTTGCGAGAGTTTGTGCGGATTTTCTCTGAATCCTGATACCACCTCAAAAGTGAAGTCTCGGACAAATTCATTTTCACTTGCAGCATTCTTCTACTTTCGTCTCGTACCAAAACCAATCAATGAAAATGCAACTTGAAATATCTCAACTCATTATTCTCGTAATTGTGGGAATATGCGCGGGCCTGCTCAGTGGCTTCGTTGGTGTAGGTGGCGGTATCATCATCGTTCCTGCCATGATTTATTTTTTACAGATGTCACAAAAGGATGCACAGGGAATAAGCCTTGCTGTGCTACTGCTACCTGTGGGTATTCTTGGCGTGATGAACTATTACAGAGCCGGGCACATCAACTTCAATTATTCACTTATCATAGCACTTGGGTTCATAGCCGGCAGCTATTTCGGAAGCAAATACGCATTGAAACTTCCGGAGCATAAAGTGAAATTCCTTTTCGGCATCTTGCTGCTTTTCGTTGCCGGCCAAATGCTATGGAAGAGTGGAAAGGCGTGGTTTGTAGATTAGCGATGGAAAGCCTCACTCATGGATTGGTTTATATATTACTTGACCAGAACTAGCAAGAATGTTATTGATACGAAACCGAATCACTTGCTTAAAGCCTACTATCAATTTTCAAATTCTCAAATTGATTCATTCACATACCTCTCCGCCTCATCTCCTTCAATATCAAACTAAGTTCTCTTCCTGTTTGACCTTTCACGCTGGTATTCTCCTGCGCCCTGCGAATGAGGTAGGGTATCACTTCTTTTATGGGACCGTAAGGAACATATTTGGCTACGTTGTAGCCGGCATTGGCTAAGTTGAAACTGATGTGGTCGCTCATACCAAACAACTGAGCAAACCAAATGCGCCTGTCGTGGTGTGCTATTCCTTTTTTGTCCATCAATTGTGCAAGGCGAAGGCTACTTGCTTCATTGTGTGTGCCTGCACAGAGCGCAATGTGCTGAATGTTTTCTATACAAAAGTCCACGGCTAAGTCGAAGTCACGGTCGCTTGCTTCTTTGGTTGTCTGAATAGGATCGGTGTAGCTTTTTTCTGCTGCGCGTACGCGTTCTTTTTCCATGTATGCACCCCGTACCAATTTCACTGCGAGTTTGTAATTGTTTGTTTTTGCATTCGCGAAGCTGTCTTTCAAAAACTGCAACCTGTCGTGGCGATAGAGCTGAATGGTGTTGTAAACAATAAAACCTTCTTTGTTGTACTTCGCCATCATGTCATTTGCGAGCTGGTCGATGGCGTCTTGTATCCAACTGTCTTCAGCATCCACAAATACAGGTGTTCCCGTCTCGTACGCAAGTGAGCAAATCTCATCCACACGCTGGCATACACGTTCCCATTCTTTAGCTTCTGCATCGCCAAGTACATTACCTGTGTTCACTAATTCAAGCAATCCAAACCGCGCAATACCTGTCACTTTGAATACACAGAAAGGAACGTTTGCGTTGCCTTTTGCAGTGCGAATGGTTTGCAATGTTTCTTCTTTGGTGGCATCAAAATCTTGTTCACTGTCCTTGCCTTCTACTGAATAGTCGAGTATGGTTCCTATGTTGAACTTGTCCAGAATTTTAGTTGCCCGTGCACATTCTTCTATGGTCTCGCCACCACAAAATTGTTTGAAAATATTTCCCTTGATGGCCCAGCCGATCGGAATACCCAACCTCAGCGCAAGATGGGTTGCAAACTTTCCGAAACTGACCAGCACAGGGCTGCCAATAAGTTTGAACAGATAATATGATTTTCTCAATTCGCCATTGGTCTTGCTGCCAAAGGCTATCTCGGTATTTTCGAAAGAAAGTGTCGGGTGAGGTTGCATTGCGGGGCGCAATATGTAACGTGTTTTCATTTTGTTGTTTCATCACTTGGCATCAGCCTTTGCTGAATTGTTGGCAGCTGTGAGTGGTTGTATAGTTGCTTTATCAGCTTGCGTAAATTGCCTCCTCATGTTTGATTCAGAATTTCCCACGGTGTCTGTAGTAATGCCGGTGTACAATGCTGAGCGTTTTCTGCGCGTGGCTGTGGAGAGTGTGCTGCAACAAACATTTACCGATTTTGAATTCATCATCATCAATGATGGCTCCACTGATAAGTCGGATACAATTGTTCAGTCATTCAACGATGCGAGGATTCGAAGTATTGTAAATCAGCAGAACATGGGTGTGACGATTGCGCTGAACAAAGCCATTGAACTATGCAAGGGCCGATACATTGCCAGGATGGATGCTGACGATGTATCAATGCCTGAAAGATTGCAAAGACAAGTTGAGTACTTGCATGCACACCCTGAGATCAGTTTGGTAGCCAGTGTGGCTGAAATGATCGATTTGGATGGTGAACACCTCGGCTGGTGGAATACTGATAGAGAAAACATAAGTGAAGCCGAAATACGCAGCACCATAGCCAGAACCAATTGCATTGCGCATCCAACTATCATGATTCGTGCGGAGGTGATGAAGGCACATGGCTACAGACAGGAAAAGAATGCAGCCGAAGATTACGACTTGTGGCTTCGCCTTATATCGCATGGTCACCGCATAGCCAAACTGAATGAGCCGCTGCTTCGCTACCGCATACATCAGCAAAGTGTTACCGCCAATGCCAAACTTGCCGTAAGCAACAACCTTCGTGTGTTCAGGCAGAAATCTGTTTTTCTCATGTATGCAATGAGAAGTTTTCGGGTCAACTCATTTTTCTTTCGTGTTCTATACTCTGCTGCTCGCAGCTATGGAGCATATATGAAAGAGAAAATTCCTGGTTGGCTGAGTTCGTTGAAAAGAGTTCTTACCATTTCTCCGTTTCATGTGTTTGATCAGTTGAAAACATTGCAGCGCACTTTAGCTATTTGTGAACCTCGCTATGTATTCTTTTTTCCATACACACACATGGGTGGTGCAGAGCGCGTTCATGCAGACATTGTTCAAGCCTTTGCTAAAGAAAAGTGTTTAGTTGTATTCACAGGATTTTCGAATGACGAGAGTTTTCTCTTTCACTTTAGGCACAGCAACACAGAAGTGCTTCTTGTACCGGAGTGCCTGCATCATCCTTTTACAAAGAAGAAAGCACGAATTGCTTTTCAGCATTTCGTAAAATCGAAGAGTGAACTGCGCACATTGGGAAGCAACAGTGGCTATTATTATGAGTTGCTGCCTGATATGCCGGCCGATGCTATCTGTGTTGATGTGATTCATGCCTTCAAGTTTCAACCAGGGGCCAATCTTGCTCACTTGAAATATTTGCCGCTTGCCATGCGGCTCAACAAGCGTGTGTTTGTTTCACAAAATGCACAATCTGAATTTGTCTCATTTCTCAAGCATCACCTACATGGCCCTGAGGTGAGTGGAAGACTGGCACATATTACCAATGCCACAGATGCGCCAACTTTTTTGGAAGTAAAGTCCGATCGCATGGCCATCATCTTTGTTGGGCGAGACAGCAGCGAAAAGAGATTTCATCTTTTTGAGAGAATTGCCTTACAGTTGAAACCACGATACACAGACATTACCTTCGAAACAGCAGGCGTTGCCAAACAAACTGACAGCCTTATAGCACACCATGGTAAACTGGATGATGAAGCGCTGAACAAATTGTATCAACGTGCCTGCATGCTTGTACTCTGCTCATCGCGCGAGGGCTTCCCGATGGTGGTGATGGAAGCCATGGTAAATGGCGTTGTTCCGTTGTGCACTGCTGTGGGGGATATTCCAAATCACATCAACCATACGAATGGTGTGCTGATATATGTAACTGATGAAACGGAGATAGTGAATGAGTTTTGTAAGGCTATTGTAAACCTTTATGCAAACAAGCAGCTTTGCCAACAACTATCAGTGAACGCATGTGAGTATGCACAACAACACTTTTCGCGAAGTGTATTTGAAGAAGCTTACCGCAAGTTGCTTGAATGAATTTCCTGATTTGTTGCTTCAAGAAATTGGGTTGCCCATCTCTCCCATGTGAGGTTTGCATCATATAGTTGACGTGCTTTTTTGATCGCTTCTTCCCAATGTGATTTATCGTTCCAGAGTTTTTCTATTTCATATGCGTAGTCTGCGCCACTTGCATGTGGCGACATCAGTATGCCGGTTTGGCCATTACACATGGCTGATGACACGCCTCCGGTATCAGGCCCCAAAGCGGGCAAACCGTATGCAGCGGCTTCTGCGAATACCAATCCGTATGCTTCGAAACGGGTGGGCAGAATGAAGAAATGTGAATCAATGAAAAGCTGATGTAACTGTTCTCCTTGCTGTTGATTATTGCGATCAAGAAAACCGTGTGTTATCAGACCAGCGGCATGTATGCCTGCGGGAATAGAACATCCAACTATATGCAATTCGGCAGCTATGCCTTTCGACTTCAACACGCGAAGGCATTCAACTGCCATTTCACCACCTTTGTTTTTCCAATCGCGTCCTACAAAAAGCAATCGGCAAATACCCGTCTCTTTTGTTCTGTGCATCAACACTTCTATCGAAGGCAATGAGGCAACGTTGGCACCAAAGGGCACCATCACATTCTTTCTCTCTTCAAGTTGATAGTAGCTCAACGCAGCTTGCTGTGCCCACGTGCTTGCGAAAAAATTGAGCGCAGTTTTTTGCATTGCCCGTGCATCTGTTGATACACTTTGCCGTTGCGACCAGCTCAGCAGATTGCTCAACACCTGGTGATAACCTATGGCACCTGCAACAGTGCGATCTACTACGAGCACCACAGGTTTGTTAGTATTCAGATAGGCCACATATTCCGATCCTCCCACTGCCATCACAATGTCGAATTGTAAATTTTGCAATCGCTTGCTGAACAGTCTGGCATAGGCTTTTGCATAAAATGCAGCATGGCGGTAATCGAATCTTTTTCTCAGCAGAAGCAAACTCAATTTGTTGATGAGTGAACAAAGGAGCCAGGCCGCTATGGGTTTAGCAGGCCCCACGCGAATCAACACACAACCCTTCGCCTCAAGGGAAGCGGCCATATTATATAGTGTGCCTGACCATGCGTTTTTATCGCGCGGGTCTTCACCACTCAGGTAGGCTATGGTCCATGTACTCTTCATTTTTTCAACAACATACAAGGTGCAGAAATAAGCAATACAATCAATATTCAACTTGTTGCATCATCAATATTCGCAGTCTCAGGTTGTTCAAAAAAATTAGACTCGCTTTACAACATGCGCATCCTTCTTCTTTCCGACATCAACTCCCCGCACACGCAGAAGTGGGCTGTGGGTCTTGCTGATGCTGGCATACAGGTGGGTGTTTTTTCTTTTCATAAGCAAACCGAAGAGTGGAATAGGCACTACAACAACATTGATGTGTACAATGAAAAGGTAGTGGGCGAGGGCACCGCACAGCAGGGCCTGCTTGCCAAATTCAGCTACCTGAAATCACGTGGTTATCTCATGCGGGTGATTCGCAACTTCAAACCTGATGTGGTGCATGCGCATTATGCAAGCAGCTATGGATTGCTTGGCGCGTTGTCAGGTTTCAGGCCTTACTTCATCTCAGCTTGGGGCAGTGATCTGATGCGCTTTCCAAACGGAATGTTGCAACGGGCCATGCTGAAATTCAACCTGGGAAGAGCTACATGGCTTTTTGCAACAAGCCGGACATTGCACGATGCATTATTACAATTGGGTTTTCCATCCACCATCATTCCATTTGGTGTGGACACAGATATGTTTTCCCCACAACGTAGCATTGCACTCTATGGTGCGGATGAAATTGTGATTGGCACCGTGAAGTCACTTCAGCCTTTGTATCGTATTGATTGGATTGTAAAGGCTTTTGCACACATTCAAAAGCAGAGACCAGCCCTGCCATTACGCCTAATGATAGTAGGTGGAGGAAGTCTGGAAACAGAGTTGAAACAAATTGCCAGACTACTGTGCAAGAACAATACGTACCACTTCACCGGACGAGTTGACTCCGCGAGTATTCCTGCCATGCACCAGCAATTAGATATTTTCGTTCACACATCATTGAGGGAGAGTTTTGGTGTGAGCACTTTGGAAGCATCCGCCTGTGGCAAAGCAGTGGTTGCATGCCAAAGCGGAGGCGCGGAAGAGGTAGCGGTGCATTTTGAAACTGCATTGCTATTTGCCGAAGATGATTTTGATGGTCTGACGACTCACTTACTGAAACTTGTGGATGATGAGGCCCTCAGAAAAAAATTAGGTGAAGCCGGAAGACAATTTGTGTGTGAAAATTTTGACTGGAATAGAAGTGTGCAACAAATGATTGCAGCTTATCAAACAGCGTTGAATAGAAAATAAAGTGGAAATAAAGCAGGTAGAAAATATCAACGACAAAAAGTACCTCGACTTTGTAGAGAGCAATGGTGGTGTGTTTAACAGTGCTGCGTGGCTGAATATGTATGGAAAGCAATTGCAGGTGATGAGTATAGAACACGATAACAGGATAGTGGGCGCTTTCAATCAGTGGCTTACTAAAAAGCCGGGCAATACTTTCTACCGTACTCCGCCCATGATGCCGAACAATGGTTTGACAATGCAGATGAAAGCATCTAACGCATCCAATATGTTGAGCGAAAGCAAAGTGATGATGGAACTGATGGCAGACTACTACCTGAAAAAATCCAAAGGATTGGTAAGCATAGTATTTCCGCCTGAGATAAAGGACATGCAGCCTTTTGCATGGCGCCAATTCAAAGTAGTGTCGGGTTATACATATAGAATGCCGTTACATTTTGCGCAGGAGGTGATGGAAGCGCGAATGAGTACCACACACCGCAATGCAATGAAGAGCGCAGTAAAGGATGGTTTACGCAGTGAGCTGACACACGAATATTCCATAGTGGAATCATTGGTGAACAAAACATTTGAGCGCAAGGAGAAAAGAAGCAATGTAGTTCTTGTAAAAAAAATATTGTACCAATTTGCCAATGACGCCAATAGTTTTTCCTACATTACATGGCAAGGTGAAAAACCTGTTTCGGGCACATTTTGCCTGGTGGATAAGGACATTGTCTATTACATAATGGGTGGCTATGACCAGCAGCTAAAACACAATGGTGCCGGCATTCTCAGTCTATTCAACAGCATCTTACATGCAAAGCAATTGGGCAAAAGTTTTTTTGACTTTGAAGGCAGCATGCTGCCTGAGGTGGAGAAATATTTTCGTGGATTCGGTGCTGAACTGACACCATACTTCACAGTGAATAAAGCAAACCTTGCATTGGAGATGCTGATGAAACTGAAACAACGCAGCAAATTCTGACAGTGCAAAGCCCGGCAGCAACACATGCGCGTATCCATCACTATACCATGCAGAAATGAAGTGCAGCACATCGAGGCTTGTGTACGCAGTATGATGATACAGACATACCCAGGCCAACTGATAACGGTGTATGTAGTGGACGGCATGAGTGATGACGGCACACGCCAGGTGATTCGAAAACTTACTGCTGAATTTTCCAATGTAAAGCTGTTGGACAACACAAAATGTGTGACACCTGTTGCGCTTAATCTGGGGCTGAAAGCAGATAGCGCAGAGGTGAAAATAATATTTGGTGCACACGCTGTGATGAGCAAGAATTATGTGGAGGAATGTGTGCGTTGTCTCAATGAGAATCCGGAGGCGGGTTGTGTGGGCGGCCTCATCTTCAATACATATGAAAATAAGACTTCAGAAGCTATCGGCCTTGCCATGTCATCACCATTTGGTGTGGGTGGCGCGCACTTCAGAACCGGTGCCGCTGAAGGCTGGGTGGATACTGTTGCATTTGGTGCTTATCGCCAAGAGGTATTTAGCAGCATCGGTTATTTTGATGAAGAATTGGTGCGCAATCAGGATGATGAATTCAACTACCGCTTGCTGCGGTATTCAGGCTACAAGATTTTTCTTTCAAAACACATCACCAGCGAGTATGTGGTGCGTGCATCTTACAAAAAATTGGAAATGCAGTATTATCAATACGGCTACTGGAAAGTGTATGTAAACAAGAAACACAAAGTGGTGACTACACTGCGGCAAATGGTTCCATTTGCTTTCGTTTCGTTTCTGCTGCTTGCTTCACTTGCTTCCATATTCAGCAGGTGGGGGCGATATGCGCTGGTGGCTGGTTGGTTGCTCTATCTGTTGAGCGCAACAGTGTTTGCCATTCGCAAGAGTGTGGCCCTTGCACCGCGCATTATTTGGAGTTTTTTTCTATTGCACTTCAGCTATGGGTTCGGATACCTGCTGGGCATCGTTCACTTTCTTGCAATGGGCAGAAAGGTGGCGAGAGATGAGAAACTCTCGAGGTGAAAATTTGTCACTACTTCTGACTACTCTTAAAAAGAAATTCCTTCTCCTCCTTGCTCAGGCTGTCATACCCAGCACGACTTATCTTGTCTAAAATTGTATCTACCTTTTGCTGATAAGCCTTTTTCTCTATGTTGAATTGTTCATCAGTTTTTGGTCTTGCATGGTTCACATGCACCTTCATCTTTCTTTTTCTGCTGAAAATATTTTTCATTCGGTCAAAGAAATTTTCCATCCAGCGCAACATATTTTTTCCCTTTTGCAACTGCCATGCGTAGATGAAACCGAACGCGGCACCACCCAAGTGCGCAAGGCTGCCACCACTATTCACGCCCTTGCGGATACTTACCAGATCCAATGCAAGAAGCACCAATGCAAGCCAGCGCAGCTCTATGCGGAACACTCCGAAAAGTGCTACCTGCATACGTGGTGCATAAGTGGAAGCAGCAAATGTGATGGCCATAACAGCTGCTGATGCTCCGAGTATATAAGCATGCCCGTCATGCACAAACCGCGGAATGAAGTTGTAGCTGAACGCAAACAATGCAAAACCTGCCAGGCCACCAAGCAGATACAGAGGCAAGATGCCGCGCTGTCCTAACATGCTGCGAAGCAATCCGCCCATAAAGTACAGAGCCACCATGTTGAAGAATATGTGGCCCACATTCTCGTGCGTAAAAAGGTGTGTGATGATACTCCACGGCCTGTGCAGCAGCACCTGCATGTCGGAGGTGGAGAGCAGCCATAGTGCACGGCCTTCAGCTTCATTCATGCCAGCTATCAGCATGTAAATGTTCACTCCAAGGAACACAGCCACATTCACTGCGATGAGTTGGATGACTACATCACGCTGCGAAAATCTTTTTTGTAAATCGTTCAAAAAATTCATACCTCGACTTTTCAATTCAATGTGCCTTGCTTCTGCCACACTTTCAGAATAATGTATCCGAACAGCATACCACCAAGATGCGCGTAGTGTGCCACATTGTCGTTGGGGGCATTGCGCAGCGCAAGTATTAGTTCGATGCCACCGTATATCAACACGAACCACTTCGCCTTAAGCGGTATAGGAGGGAAGAGTAGTTGCAACTGCACATTGCTGAACAGCATACCAAAAGCGAGCAAGATGCCGAACACCGCGCCTGATGCACCTACCATACGCGTGAAGTAGCCCTCCAGTATGGTGGCTTCGCTTTTTGTTACCCTGCTCTCCGACTCAAAAAACTGTGCGGCATTTTCGAGAAGGTATTCAAATCTTGAAGCTGACACATTGTTGATGGCATTCTGAATTTCGATGTGATTGATGCCCTGATGCAGTATGAATGCACCTACACCACAACTGAGGTAATAGAATAAAAAACGCTTGCCACCAAAACGCTGCTCTAAGGCCGGGCCGAAAATGTATAGTGCATACATATTGAAAAATATGTGAGCAAGGCCCGCGTGCATGAACATGTGGGTGAGTACCTGCCAAGGTTGGAATTGTGGCGAGAGAAAATAATAACCGCTGAGTATCGGATTTATCTGTGGCGCTACCTGGCAGGCAAGAAATACAAGCACTGTGATGATGAGCAAATTTTTTACAACTGGTGTCAGGTTGTGCATGCTTTATCTGAATTGTTGTTCGAGTTGGTCGAGCGAAAGGGAAACCACCGTGGCCTTGCCCTGCTCTGCAGCATAAGGCACATTGCATTTGAAAAGTTGTTGCACCAATTCCTGCATCTCAGGTTGGGTAAGCATTTGGCCGTAACGCAAGGAGGTTGTTCTGGCAAGCGCCCATCCCATTTTTTCACGTACAGAATATTGAAGCGTGCTGCGTTCATTTTTCAGTTGTTCTAAAAAATCTTCAAGTAATTTTTGCCCATCACTGGTAGAGGCATCAGCAGGTGTTCCACTCAGTTTGTAAGTACTGCCGCCAAATTCTTCAATCTCGAATCCGAGTGCCAGCACATCTGCCACGATGGTTTGCATCAATGCAAAATCTTGTGGTGACAGGGTTACCGTTTCAGGAAACAAAAGTTGTTGTGTATAGCCCAGGCCGTTTTCCATCTGTGCATGGTACTTTTCAAAAAGTACACGTTGATGTGCGCGCTGTTGATCTATCAGAAGCAAACCTTTCATACTGGCTCTTACAATGAACTTGCGATGTAACTGGAAACAAGGGGAGTCGTCATCTATTTCCAATGCAGTTTGCACAACGGCCTGCTCAGTTTCTATTGTAGTGGCTGATTGTTCCGGCTTTGGAGTCAGGCCAATCTGCATCAGGTCTTGCCAGCGCTGTTCGCTTTTTTCTTTGGCTTTGAACCAACCACTCAGTGCGTTTTCCTTTTTCGTTTCGCTGCCAAATGGGTTGTACTCCGGGTTCACATGCACATGCGGTATTTGCACCTCCGTGCTGTTGCGAAGTGGAGATGCATCTATCGCCACCTCCTGTTCGAAGTCGATGGTGGGCGATATGTTGTGTCGCCCCAAAGCCCTGCGCACAGCAGCAAGCAATATGGCATATACCTCGCGTTCATCCCGAAATTTTATCTCTGTCTTTGTAGGATGTATGTTGATGTCAATCTGCTCAGGGGCTATTTCTAAGTAAAGCATGTAAAGCGGAAAGTGACCACTGGAAAGCATTGAATCGAATGCACTGATCACTGCATGGTGCAGGTATGCATTTTTGATGAAGCGGTTGTTTACGAAGAAAAACTGTTCGCCTCGTGTGCGTTTTGCAGTTTCGGGTTTGCCAATGTAGCCGCTTACTTTAACTATGCCGGTAGCTTCCTCTACGGGCACCAGGCGTTCGTTGTAGCGGGTACCAAGTATATGTACAATGCGCTGACGGAGCGGTGTGCGCGGCAAGGTGTACACCTCTGTACCATTATGTGTGAAGGTAAATTCCACGTCAGGGTGTGTGAAGGCCACACGCTGAAATTCATCCATGCAGTGGCGCAATTCTACAGAATCGTTCTTTAAAAAGTATCTACGTGCAGGCACATTGAAGAATAGGTTTTTGATCCACAGCGATGTGCCTTCGGCTGTTTGAGTGGCTTCGTGAAATTTTACTTTCGAGCCTTCTATTTCTATGTGAGTGCCTAATGTTGCACCTTGCTGCTTGGTCTTCATCTCCACCTGAGCTACGGCAGCAATGCTCGCCAAAGCTTCACCACGGAAACCTTTGGTCATTACGGTAAAGAGATCTTCTATCTTTTTTATTTTAGATGTGGCATGTCGCTCAAAGGCCATGCGCGCATCTGTATCGCTCATGCCACTGCCATTGTCTGTAACCTGTATCAGTGTTTTTCCGGCATCTTTCAGTACGAGTTTTATGCTTGTGGCACCGGAGTCTACGGCATTCTCCAAAAGTTCTTTTACAATGGATGCGGGACGCTGCACTACTTCACCGGCAGCTATCTGGTTGGCTACCGATTCAGGAAGGAGCTGAATGATGTCGGGCATACGTTGTTTAGGAAAATATCTACGGTTTTTGACTGCGACAAAGCTAATGGCTCAGCCACTGTGGATGCGTGCTGAAACATGCACCGATAATTTTCATTCAAGCATTTTGCAAAGGGCATGCAACCAATTCAATTTGGATCGGCCCGAAACACGCCACATACATTTGCCGCCTTTTGAAAAAAAGTATGCCCCTCTTTTTATCCTGCTGACAATAATTTTTTTTACAACCTGAAATCAAAATAGCGCATGAGCAAAAACCTTGTGATAGTGGAGTCGCCTGCAAAGGCAAAAACAATAGAAGGCTACCTTGGGGAAGACTATGTGGTGAAGAGCAGCTACGGCCATGTACGCGACCTGCCCAAGAATGACATTGCAGTGAATATTGAAAAGGGATTTGTGCCGGTGTATGAGGTGTCAGCTGACAAGATTGATGTGATCAGAGATTTGAAAAAACTTGCGGACAAATCGGAGCATGTGTGGCTGGCAACGGATGAGGACCGCGAGGGTGAAGCCATATCGTGGCATCTGGCTGAGGCGCTTAATCTGGATATCAAAACAACCAAGCGCATTGTATTTCACGAAATTACCAAAAAAGCAATTCAGAAAGCCATCGAGAATCCACGCACCATTGATATTGATTTGGTAAATGCGCAACAAGCAAGAAGGGTACTTGATCGCATTGTTGGTTTCGAACTATCGCCTGTGCTTTGGAAAAAAGTGAAGGGCGGACTCAGTGCAGGTCGTGTGCAAAGTGTGGCCGTACGAATCATAGTTGAACGCGAAAGAGAGATTGAAAGATTTCTTGCCACTTCATTTTTCAACTTGCGGGGAAATTTTGATTTGGGAACTGCGCTGCTCAAAGCTGACCTCGCCCGCAAATTGAAAGACAATGCAGAGGCCAATGAGTTTCTAAACAAATGCAGCGGTGCAGATTTCAGCATAACAGGCATAGATACCAAACCGGCAAAAAGGACACCCGCTGCACCATTTACAACTTCTACCCTACAGCAAGAGGCCAGCCGCAAGTTAGGCTACAGTGTTAGCCGCACCATGGTGATAGCGCAGAAGCTTTACGAAAGTGGAAAAATTACCTACATGCGAACTGACAGCGTGAACTTGTCAGACTTTGCACTTGAATCAGCCAAAAGTGAAATCACCAAATCTTATGGCGACAAGTATTCGCATACGCGCCAATTCACCAACAAAAGCAAAGGAGCACAGGAAGCACATGAAGCCATCAGGCCCACTGACTTTGCTGTATCACAAATAAGCAGCGAGCGCGATGAGGAGAGATTGTACGAATTGATTTGGAAACGATCCATAGCCTCGCAAATGGCTGATGCAGAATTAGAAAAAACAACTGCGACCATAGGCATAAGCACCATACCTGATGTGCTGCTTGCCAAAGGCGAAGTCATCAAATTCGATGGCTTTCTGAAAGTATATATAGAGAGTACTGATGACGATGACAACGAAGAAGGAGGAAGCGGCATGTTGCCTCCACTGAGTGTGGGTCAGAAGTTGAAACTGACCGATATGGTTGCCACACAACGCTTCACACAAAAGCCGGCACGATACTCCGAAGCTGCGCTGGTTAAGCGACTGGAGGAGCTGGGTATTGGCAGACCATCAACCTATGCGCCTACCATCAGCACCATTCAACAACGCGAATACATAGAGAAGAAGGACAAAGAAGGTACGCCTCGCGAATTTGACGTCCTCACATTGAAAGACAGCATGGTTTTCACAGAAAAAAAATCTGAAAACACAGGTGCTGAAAAGTCCAAGTTGTTCCCGACAGACATCGGAATGGTGGTAAATGATTTTCTGGTGGAACAGTTTCCGAAAATTCTGGATTACCAATTCACCGCCAAAGTGGAGGAGGAGTTTGATGAAATTGCTGAGGGCAAATTGGTGTGGCAGGATATGATGAAGAATTTCTATCAGCCCTTTCATCAGAATGTGGAAGAAACACTTATCACGGCTCAGCGCCAAACGGGAGAACGTGAGCTTGGAACTGATCCCAAAACTGGCAAACAGGTAATAGTGCGCATAGCTCGCTTCGGTCCGGTGGTGCAAATTGGAGCCAGCGATGATGAAGAGAAAAAATTTGCTTCGCTGCGTGCAGGTCAGAGCATTGGCACTATTACCATCGAAGAAGCACTCAAACTCTTCGACCTGCCTCGTGTAGTAGGCGAGCACAATGGGCAGACCATAACTGCAGGCCTTGGTCGTTTCGGCCCATTTGTGAAATGGGGAAGCACCTATGCCAGCCTGCGTGTGAAGGAGGGTGACGATCCATTCACTGTTGAATTGGATCGCGCCATTCACCTCATCACTGAAAAAATAAATGGAGTGAATGCAGCCCTGCTTCAAAAATTCGAAAGCCATCCCGACATTCAAATCATACAGGGCAGGTTTGGCCCATATATCAAAAAGGAAAAGGAAAACTACAAACTCACCAAGGGCACAGATCCAAAAAGCATCAGCATTGAAGAGGTGCTAAAATTGATTGCTGAGCAAGATGCCAACCCCTCGCCCAAAAAACAAGCAGCAGCAAAAAGAGCGGCTGCTAAAAAAGTGACCTCAGGAAAATCGCCATCAAAAAAGACAACTGTCAAAAAGAAAGTTTCTCCGAAGAAGAGTTGATTCTTGGTGTGGTTTCAACAAATCACTTTGGACAATCTCAACGCATATATCTAAAACTTCAAGCTTGAAGCTCTGAAATTGCCCACATGGACATTTCAGTTTTTTTCAAGCCGCTTGCCAAAGACCAATTTGCAGATGAGGATTCGCATCCTTCAGCACTGGCCAATCACATCACCTTTTTCACAGGCGATTTGCAAGAGATTATAGGCAAACGAGCTGCAATAATTGGTGTGAAAGAGGACAGGCTTGGAGGCAAAAACACGGGCTGCGCTCAAGGCCCAGATGCAATCAGGCAGAAGTTCTACTCTCTTTTTATGTTCGATGAGAAAATTGATTTGATTGATTTGGGTAACATCGAATCGGGTAATGAAATTTCTGACACACACTATGCGCTGAATCAAACATGCCAGTATCTGCTTCGCAAAAACATACTCCCTATCATAATAGGCGGAACCCAAGACCTGACCTATGCGAACTACCAAGCCTACGAGCATCTTGAGCAAACAGTAAACCTGGTGACTATCGATTACCGACTCGACTTTGGCCGCTCTGATGAGGAAGCGCATTCAAAATCTTATTTGAACAAGATCATACTGCATAAGCCAAATTACCTTTTCAACTACAGCAACATAGGTCACCAGCGCTACCTAACCGAGCCCGAACTGGTGGATCTGATGACCAGCATGTACTTTGACACCTGGCGACTTGGCGAAATGCAACCTTATCTGCACCGCACAGAACCAATACTGCGCAATGCAGATATCATATCAATTGATGTAGCTTCCATTAGACAAGGTGAAGCACCCGGCTGCGCATATGCAGGGCCCAATGGTTTCTATGGCGATCAGGCAGCTCAGCTTTGCCGATACGCTGGTATGAGTGACAAATTAAGCAGTATTGGATTCTATGAGTACAACCCAATTTGCGATAAGAATGGACAAACCGCACATCTTGTAGCTCAGATGTTGTGGTGTTTGATTGAAGGAATGACCCATCGCAAACTCGATTACCCTATTGGCGACTATTCGGAGTACTATAAATACATAGTTCCAATTACAGATCAGGGAAGCGAAATAGTATTCTATAAGAGCAATAAGAGCGACCGGTGGTGGATGGATGTGCCTTACCCAAGCGGACAAGAGTTGAAATACGAAAGGCACCACCTTGTGCCTTGCACTTACGAGGAATATCAGCTGGCTACCAACGATGAAATGCCAGACCGATGGTGGAAGACCTATCAAAAGCTGGTTTGAAGCGGTTTTCAGGCAAGTGAAATGCAGCCAGGAAATGAGAATTGTCAGCTTCATAACAGCATGACATTAAGCTCGGCTGTCGAAATTTTTTTTTGATGGTGTTCAAATCTTTCTACTTTAGCCACTTTCCAAAAAAGAACCAGAGCCAAGAATTTTTTGCTTTAACCCCAAGAAAACCACTTTATGAAGAAGAGTTTACTCGTAGTTGTTTTAGCTTCAGTTTCTCAGATTTTACAAGCACAGCAAGACCCACAGCTTACGCAGTGGCAGTATGATCGTGTGTCGTTCAACCCAGCTGCTGCCGGTATGAATTGTATGCACTGCCTTACCACTTTTCACCGCGACCAGTGGGATGGTCTGGATCACGACCCCAAAAGTTACTTATTCAATTATGAAGGACTGTGGTTTGATCAAAAAGGACTCGGGGCAATCAATGGTGGGCTTGGGCTTGGTGTTACTTTCTTGAATGAAGTGCTTGGTCAACAGAAGAACACCATTGTGCGACTGAACATTGCTCCAAAATTTAATTTAAATAATGGGAGCACCCTGTCTGCCGGTGTCTCACTTGGCGGTTACCTCAGTAAGTTAGGTGCCAATTGGGTATATATAGACGACAACGACCCAACCATACCTACTAAGGAACTGTCAGCCGGAACCTTCGATTTGGGGTTTGGAGCCACATTGTACAAAAAAGGTCAATACTATATAGGCGCGTCTGCTACACATCTTACTGCTGGCGAGTTGAAAAATCTTCGCATTACTACTGCCCGCCATTTTTATCTGATGGGCGGTTATGAATATGGGATCAACAGCAGCCTCACCCTGCGCCCCAATGCTTTATTGAAGACAGACTTCAATGCGACCGCCATTGATATAAATGCGGATGTACTTTGGAACAATATGCTATGGGGTGGCCTTGCGTTCAGACCCGGAGATGCTATTGCACCCTATGTTGGTTTTCAAACCAATTTTGCACCAACCAACCTTGGGCCTAAGTCAGACCTTTGCGAGCATGGTTTGAAAATAGGTTACTCTTATGATGTGACTACCTCAGAGTTGAAAGACTACTCTGCGGGATCGCACGAGATTTTCATAGCTTATTGCATGAGAATTTGCCCAATCATCATCAGAGCTAAGAACCACAATACTCGATTCTTGTAAAATATTTCGCAACATTTGCTGTTATCAGCACGTAATGTGGATTTTATTCATATAGCCTGACCTCATTTTAGAAAAAAACAGTTAAGAAAATAATCAGACAGCCAGTGAAGTTTTAGTTATTAGAAAAAAGGGAAATCATGAAAAAATCGTTCTTTTATCTAATCATCGCTGTGGTCTTTGCCAGTTGCATTCAAGCACCTGGCGGTGAACTCGTAGGTGTGTATCCGCGCGAGGAATGGACCCAGCTCAATCCCTATGGGATGAATTACATACACTTTGGTTCATACACCATGGGACCAAGTGATCAGGATGTGCCGTATGCTTTGAACTCCGCTTCAAAGACAGTTACTATTCCTGCATTCTACATTGATCAGACAGAAATCTCGAACAACGAGTACCGCCAATTTGTGGTATGGGTGCGAGATTCCCTGATGCGCGATGCCTTGGCTCAGGCCGATATCGAAGGATACGGAATCACTGAGCGTGAGGATGGCCGTGAAATGGACAGATTCATAAACAAAGGCTACCTTCTGAATTGGGAGGAAGAGATAGACATGGAAAGCGAAGACGTTTTTGATGTTATCTATGATGGCTTCTATTTGCAAGGTCAGGACAAATTCTACGATAGGCAAGAGATAGATGCGCGCAAACTCAAGTACAAATTTTGGTGGATTGACTACCAAAGTGCCTCAGTGAAAGCTACCCGCGATGAAGAGTTGAGTGAGACCAATAGTCTCAATCAGTTGCACTCTGTTTTGCGCCACAGCGACCGAACCCCGTTCATTATAGAAGAAACGGTAGGAATCTATCCTGATACATTGTGTTGGGTACATGACTTTACCTATGGTTTCAATGAACCATTGACTGAGAATTATTTCTGGCACCCGGCTTATGATGATTATCCGGTTGTTGGAGTTACTTGGGGTCAATGCCAAGCTTTTTGCCGCTGGAGAACCCAACTGCTGAACGAGTTTAAGGCATATGAAGGAGAAACGTTTGTTCAACGTTTCAGATTACCATCTGAGGCCGAGTGGGAATATGCTTCTCGCGGTGGTCTTGAGCTTTCGCCATATCCCTGGGGAGGTCCTTACATAAGAAACAATCTGGGATGCCCGCTGGCCAACTTTAAACCAATGCGTGGTGACTATGTGGAGGACAATGGCTGTCACACCGTACCGATTATGTCGTATTCGCCTAATGACTATGGTTTGTGGTGCATGGCAGGTAACGTAGCTGAATGGACCAATACGGCTTATGATGAGTCCGTTTATCAATTTACTCACGACATGGCACCTGAGTATAACTACCTGGCGCAAAAGGATGACCCGCCAAGTATGAAACGTAAAGTGATTCGTGGTGGCTCTTGGAAGGACATTGGTTATTTTGTCCAAACCGGCACTCGTTCTTATGAATATCAGGATACAGCAAAAGCATACATTGGATTCCGTTGTGTGATGAGCTATTTGGGACGTGGTAAGAACGTAGCCCCTGAAGATTTCAACAACGAGTGACAGAACAACCAACCTCTTATACTGCAAGTATTTTTTTTAACCAATAAATCAATCAACCCTAACAACGTTTAGAAATTATGAAACCTGGAAGTAAAGCATGGAAAAAGTTCATGGCAAAGCTCTATGGAATTGGAGCAGCTGTAGTAATCATCGGAGCAATGTTCAAGATTCAGCACTGGCCATTTGCCGGGTTGCTGCTTGTTGTTGGTCTTTCAACTGAGGCAATCATCTTCTTCTTTTCGGCATTTGAGCCATTACACGAAGAGCCTGATTGGTCTCTCGTTTATCCTGAATTAGCTTTACCGGATGCCGCAAAGTCTGAATTGAAAAAGCAAAATCTGGGAAAAAATGCTAAAGCTGGCGGAACCTTATCGGAACAGATTGACAATATGCTGGCTGAAGCTAAAATTGAACCTGAGCTGATAGCCAGTCTTGGTGATGGGATGCGTTCGTTCAGTTCACAGGCCAAGAGTCTTTCAGACATTACTGATTCCGCAGCAGCTTCAACTCAATACGCCAGTTCATTGAACAATGCCGCAAGCAAAGTTTCAACCTTGGCTGATAGTTATGCTTCGGCTTCCGAAGTGTTGACCGGCATTACAGACCATGCAAAGGATGGCACCGCTGTGGGCAATCATCTCCAAAAGATGAGTGAAAACATGGGAGCACTCAATGGAATGTATGAGATACAGCTTCAGGAAATGGAGAAGACCCGCATGATGTATGGCGATATGAATGCACTTGTTAAGAATCTTGCAGATTCTGTGGAAGACACCAAGCTGTATAAAGAGAATATTGCTGAATTGTCCCGCAATTTGAAATCGTTGAATAACGTGTACAGCAATATGCTGAATGCAATGGGTACTGCTCGCCAATAAGCCAGTTATTGTTTTCGCTACTCTGAATTATGAAGTAACAAAACGAAACATTAACCACAAAAAACCAAAGGAAAAATGGCAGGCGGAAAAGAAACCCCCAGACAGAAGATGATCGGCATGATGTACTTAGTACTCACTGCTCTTCTTGCAATGAATATCTCTAAAGACGTGTTGAATGCATTTTTGCAAATCAACCGTTCGCAGATGAAGACCTCCGAAATTTTGAACGGAAAAGCGCAAGCCTCGTTGGCAGCGCTCAACAGCCCAAAACCGGAAGATGTTGAAAAGGCAAAGCCTTTTCAGACCAAAGCACAGGAGGTGTTGGCTAAAACAGATGAAATAGTAAAATACCTTGAAGAGTTGAAGGCCAGAACAATGGCAGCAAGCATGAAAGGGAAGATTACTGGCGAAGGTTTTGAAGATTTCATGGAAAATGGCAAGGCCTTGGATATGCTATCAACAACAGGTAAATTGAAAGTAACCAAGCCTGATGAAAACACCAACGCCACAGGATTTTTGATAGGAGCCAAGCCTCAAAAACCAAAGGAAGATGAGTGGTCTGGCTTTACTCTTAAGAAGAAGCTGGGAGATTATCGTGATTTTATGCGAGCCATAACGGTGACAAATTATGAAGGTAAAGAAGTGCCTTTGGATGTCAACATTGTGGCAAGTATTGATAGCGCCTTTCAATTCAATATTGAAAAGAATTTGGATGATGAAGAGGAAGTTTGGGAGGTAAATCGTTTTCATGACACGCCACTCGCGGCATGTATTGCCACCATGAGCATGCTTCAAACCGGAGTAATGAACACACAAGCGCAAGTGATGCAATGGTTGCAAAACAGCATCAATGCAACAGATGTTAAGTTTACTGATATTACTGTCGCTGCCGTTCCACTCAATTCTTATGTATTGAAGGGTGAGGAATTTGTTGCTGAGGTGTATTTGGCTGCTTACAACAAGAACAGCACAACGAAAATATACCCGGGTGGTGAATACACCGGACCAATGCCGACAGAAGTAACTGAAGGACCGGGCGCAAGTGGTAACTCCATACCGTCAGATGTAAATGGTAAATGCATCTTTAGGGTGGGCACAGGAGGATTGTCGTTGGGTCAACATGGATATCGGGGACAGATTAGCTATCTTAAGGATGGTCAGGAAAAATTCCTGAACTACTACATTCCACCGTTTACTGTTGGCGAACCAGCATTGGTAGTAAACCCCAAACAGATGAACGTCTTTTATCGTGGCGTTGACAATCCCGTGGAAGTTTCTGTACCAGGTGTATCTCCTTCTCAAATGAAAGTGAACTGCGAAGGTTGTGAATCATTCACAAAAACTACTGATAGTGAGTGGAACGTTCGCCCGGGTGCTGGAAAGGAAGCATTCATAAACGTTACGGCTGACATCAACGGTAACAGCACATCCATGGGTAAGAAACTGTTCCGAGTGAAGACCATTCCGGATCCAACCCCTTCATTCAATGGAAAGCGCCCTTACGATCAAACCATTTCAGCAGGCGATGCATCTTCCGCAGCAGGCTTGCGAGCAGCTATGGAGAATTTCGATTTTCCCGTTACACCGGTGGTGATTTCATGGCAAATAACTGTTTCAAGCGGTGGTACGTTGAAGGAATACAATTGCACGGGTGCATCCATAAACGCTGATGCATCAGCAGCAATAAAAAAGGCCCGCAGAGGCGACCGTATTTTCATAGAAGGTATCAAGTGCAAAATGCCTGATGGCCGCACCATACCTCTTGCCCCGATTACACTCAAGTTAACTTAATACATCCACACATCATGACAAGTAAATATCGTTTCCTGCTTGTTGCCCTGATTGCTCTGTTCAGCATGAATGCTATGGCGCAGGATGAAGTAGAACAGACCGTGCTTGATGGTGCCTATGTGCGCGAGCACAATCCCACCCGCAAGGTAATCCCTTATCCAAATCTGCGCGAAGCCGATGTAATGTGGGCACGCAGAATCTGGCAAGTGATAGACCTGAAGCAAAAAATCAATCACTCGCTCTATTTCCCAACTGAAGAAATAGTAGGCAGAAAGTGCTTGTTTGATGTCATCAAGATTGGTGTCCTCGAAGAAGAATCAATTACTGCATACAGCCTTGGGCCCACCCAAACGGATGACGAGTTTCGCTATCCTATGGAAAAAATAGAGGTAGATACCATGCTGAAGCCGAAGGTGACCCGCTTTGTGGAAGACCCCATCACAGGAGATAAAAATCCGGTGACAACGGAAGAACCCATCAAACCATCGGATGTGGTGGCGTATAAGATTAAGGAAGACTGGATATTTGACAAGCAACGCTCTGAGCGCTATGTGCGCATCATTGGTATTGCCCCTGTCATCAACAAGTATTCAGAATCGGGTGAGTTGAAGGGAACTAAGGAATTGTTTTGGCTCTACTATCCTGAGTGCCGTTATGTGTTCAACAACTATGATGTATTCAATCCACACAACAACGCTACGCAAATGACTTTCGATCAGTTGTTCCAGCGCAGGCAGTTTATGGGCTACATCATCAAAGAGGACAACGTGTACAACCGCAAGATTGATGAATATGCCAAAGGCATAGATGCACTGCTGGAAAGCGAGCGCATCAAAGAGGACATGTTCATCATGGAACACGACCTTTGGAATTATTGATTTGTATTTCAAACAAAAATTTGAAAAGCGCCTCTGCTTAATTGCAGGGGCGTTTTCATTTCTGAACACCACCTGTGTGGCATCAGTAAATTCGCGCTCCTTTTTTAAAATTGATTTAGATGGTAACGGTAGGTAATCTGAGTGTCCACTTCGGTTCGCGCGAATTGTTTTCAAGCATTGCTTTTTTCATTGGCAATCGGGATAGAATCGGCTTGGTTGGAAAAAACGGTGCAGGCAAATCCACACTCTTGAAAACCTTGGCTGGAGAACAAAGACCATCTGAAGGGTCTGTAGCATTTGCGAGAGGCACCACCATAGGTTATCTGCAGCAAGAGATGCATCACAACGAAGATGCATCGGTGTACGAAGAAGCGCGAACCGCCTTTGCCGAAGTCCAATCGCTTACCAAAATTGTGGATGAGTTGACCGATGCCATCACACACCACCATGACTATACCAGTGATGACTACGCAAAAAAAATTGACCAGCTTGAAGAGGCATCGCACAGGTTGGATCTGATTGGCAGTGGCAACGTGGAAGAAAAAATTGAAAAGGTGTTGAAGGGACTCGGATTCAGCAGTGAAGACATGAACCGCAAGATGAATGAATTCAGCGGAGGATGGAAAATGCGTGTGGAGCTTGGAAAAATTCTCTTGCAAAATCCCGATCTGCTGCTGCTGGACGAGCCTACCAATCACTTAGACATTGAAAGTATCGAGTGGCTTGAAGATTTTTTGAAAGAATACCCAGGTGCCATCGTTCTCATTTCGCACGACAGAACTTTCCTTGACAATGTGACCAACCGAACCATTGAAATTTCGAAAGGAAAAATCTATGACTACAAATTTTCCTATTCGAAATACATAGTGCAACGCCAACAAGAAATAGAAAGACAAGAGCGCGAAGCAAAGAACCAGGAGAAGTATGTGGCTGAAACACAAGTGCTCATTGACAAATTCAGGGCAAAGAAGAACAAGGCCGCCTTTGCCCAATCGCTTATTCGCAAGTTGGACAAATTGGAAAAGGTGGAAGTAGATGAATTTGAATCAACGCGTGTGCGCATCAATTTTCCTCCGGCACCTCATGCAGGCAAAGTGATTTACCGTGGCGAGCGACTTGCTAAATCCTATGGTCCGATCCCACTTTTTGATGGCCTGGATATGGAAATAGTACGTGGGCAAAAAATCGCGCTGGTTGGAAAGAATGGAGTTGGCAAAAGCACACTTGTGAGAATGATAGTAGGCAAGGAACAGCACGATGGAGTGATGACACCAGGCTACAGCCTCCAACTGGGTTATTACGCGCAGAATCAGGCAGACTCTCTTGATATGGACAAAACCGTTTTTCAGACCATAGATGATGAAGCCACGGGTGACATGCGCAAGGCAGTGCGTTCACTGCTTGGCGCATTTCTATTTAGTGGTGATGATGTGGACAAAAAAGTAAAAGTGCTGAGTGGAGGCGAGAAGGCGAGACTGTCGTTTTGTAAACTCTTACTTCAGCCGTATAATTTTCTTGTGCTTGACGAACCTACCAACCACTTAGATCTGGCCAGCAAAGAAGTGTTGAAACAAGCACTGATGAAGTATGACGGCACCATGCTGGTGGTAAGCCACGACCGCGATTTTCTGAATGGACTGTGCGACACAGTGTATGAAATAAAACAAGACAGGCTTCGTGTGTTCACCGGTGATGTCAAAGATTTTTTGAAAGAAAAACGTGCAGAGTCAATAGCCGAATTTGAACGAAATAAACAGCAGCGCACTGTACCCACTGTGCAGTCAGCACCCAAGGCTGCACTGAACAACGCTGAATTGAAAGAACTTGAAAAACAAAAGAAAAAATTACAAACTCAACTACAGCGATGCGAGCAAGAGATAGCTGTGGTTGAAACGGAACTCAGTCAGATGGATGAAGCAGTTGCATCCCTTGACTACAGTGATACAGAGCTATCTAAAACAACGCTGGATAAGTACGCAGAAACAAAATCTAAATTAGATGAGGCATACAGCCGTTGGGAACAATGGTCTAGTCAGCTTGAATCCTTGTAAACATTATTTGCTGATCAGCGCTGTCCAAACACTCAGCTGACCATTTTCTAATCTTGTCCAGATGGGTCGCACTACTCCATTGTGTGCGCTGATGTTGTTGTAGTCGCCAAAGAATACATCGCTCTGCGGGGTGAAGGGTTTGTGGCTTATTCGTTCGTTCAGCCAGTTCAGACCACCATCTGTGCTGCTCGCCAAATACACATCAGTCATATTGCCTTCATGATTTCTTCTGTCATAAAAAACAATGTACAAGTTTCCATTGGTCTGATCAATCGCAAGCCATGGTAAAAATTGTTGCTTACCCGCAGCATCATCATTCACGCGAACTGCTTTGCTCCATGTGTTGCCTTTGTCTTTAGATGAGCTTATCCAGATGTCCACATCAGCAGCACTATTGGTAGTATCTGACCAGCAGATGTAGAGTGTTCCTCTGTTGGGGCCATTGCTGTTATCACACACCAGCACCGGCATTCCATTGCACCGCATGATGCCACCTATGTCTTGCGCCCAGCCTCCAGGTATGTGTGCTGCGGCTATGTCTTGCTCCAGCCAATGTTTGCCACCATCAGTGGAGCGATCGAAGTAGATGGTCTCATTCAATGCCCAGGCCACATAGATTTCACCATCAGGCCCTGCTGCCGGCACGGCTCCTTCCACTGTACTGTCATTGTCAGCACAGTTGCCAGCAAGTTGATTTATGCGTTTTGACCTCTTCCATTTTTTAGCCTTGCGATTTGTGCAGCTAAACATGATGTTCGAACTGTCTGTGGGGGTAGTACTTTCATATTTGTCAAACTGGGTCCAGGTGCAGAATATTTTTTTGCTGTCGTGTGTAGCTACTGCCCATTCCTTGTCCTGGTCCTTTGGTGCATTGCGGCCTATCGCACTCCCGCCAGTCCAGTTAGCACCATGTTCAGTGCTACGATGCGATACTATGCATTCAAGAAAACCATCGTTTCCCCAACCCATGCCACTCGGATCTCCCAAATGGAAATAATAAAAATCGCCAGCGTTGTTTGCAATCACGCAAGGGTCGCCATACACGCCAAGTTTTGATTGAAGATTTTGCTCGGCCCACGTCTTGCCGCTGTCCGCACTCACATACACCTGTTTCAATATGGCACCCGCTACTATTTTCGATGGATCATTCGGACTGATACAAATGGAAGGCTCGCATGGTGGATACTCAAAGGCATTGAGTTGTTTATCTATCAAAACATTCTCATAGTCGGATTGTGCTGTGGCTCCATTGGAGATAATGATTAGAAAGAGTGATATTGAGCACATCAGCCGTTTGGTGTATGCACAACGTGTGTTTGTATTTTTTTTCAAGGTAGCTGTATTGTAGAGGGTTCCATGTCTTGTCCTTACTTCTTTGGTGCCAAACAAATTGTTTGTCAATTTATTTTGTTGTGGGCAAGGGTTATTACCTCACGCGCTATCATCATGGCCGCATCCGGCTTGCCAAGCGCAGCTATGTTCATGCAGAGTGTATGCATGGCGTGCTCATCTGCTGCCAGAGCGAGTACTTTTGATTTTAGTTTTTCTTGAGCTTCAGCATCTTTCAGTAGCCAGGCTGCATTGCGTTGCACCAATGCCAATGCGTTTTTTGTCTGATGGTCTTCCGCCACATTAGGCGATGGTATCAATATGCAAGGCTTTTTTACGAGACAAAGTTCAGCTATGCTCATAGCTCCGGCACGTGATACTATGATGTCAGCACATGCATAAGCCAAATCCATTTCCTTGATGAACTCGTGCACATGTATGTGTTGCAACTGTGATGATTGCACATGTTGTTTGGCTGTTTCAAAAAATGTTTTGCCGGTTTGCCACAACACCTGCAAGCCCGCCTGCTCAAGCTCTGCTGCCCAGCGCTGCACTGATAGGTTGATGGTGCGCGCACCCAAGCTACCGCCTACGATCAAGATTGTTCGTTTGTCTGCATCCAGTTTGAATTGCTCAAAACCGCGCGCGCGTTTGCCTTCCAGCTTGGTCATTTCCAACCTCACAGGATTGCCCGTCATTATGATTTTGTCCGCAGGAAAATATTTTTCAAGTCCGGTGTATGCCACGCATATGCGTTTCACCTTTTTTGCAAGCAGCTTATTGGTGATGCCGGGATAAGAATTTTGTTCTTGTATAAGCGTACTGATACCCGCGCCTGCTGCGGCACGCAGCAAAGGCCCGCTGGCATAGCCACCCACACCCACTGCCACATCCGGCTTGAAGTCTTCCAAAATATTTTTTGCCTTCAGCATACTCAACATCAGTTTGAATGGTACCAATAGATTTCTAAGTGTAAATCTCCGCTGTATGCCAACTATGGGCAGCCCGATGATTTTGTATCCTGCCGCTGGCACCTTTTCCATTTCCATTTTTCCTTCGGCTCCTACAAACAGAATTTCTGTTTCGGGTAGTTGTTCTTGTATGGCGCGTGCTATGGCTATGGCCGGGAATATGTGGCCACCTGTGCCTCCGCCTGATATGATGACTTTCATTGTAAGCCTTTTGTTTGATGGAGTCAGGCCAATGCCATTGGAGTTTTTTCTTCTTTCAATTCCTGTTCTTCAGTTTCTGCCTTGCTTCGGCCAACACTTAGAATGATACCAATAGACAGGCAAGTAAAGAGCGTGCTTGTGCCGCCAAGGCTGACCAGCGGCAGCGGCTGACCTGTGGTGGGCAGCAGGCTTACAGCTACTGCCATGTTGATGAATGCTTGTATGGTGAGCATGAAGGCAAGGCCCAGAGCAGCCAGTTGTGCGGTCAGCTTTTCATTTTCCTTGCTTATGCGTATAGCGCGCAGCAGCAGTATCAGATAGAGCAGCACAAGTCCCGCACCACCTATCACCGATCCATATTCTTCTATGATGAATGGATAGATCATGTCAGAGTAGGGGTGGGGCATGGAGTTACGCGAACTGCCTGTGCCTGGGCCATGAGGTAGCACACCGCCTTCGTATATCGCATTTTGCGCCAGCAGTATTTGATAGTCTTCATTGGGATCTACCGTGCCTGTGCTCAGCACTCTGTTTTTCCAGGTTTCATATCTACCCAGCAAGTTGGTAGTTTCACCTACTATGACGATACACACAACTACTGCGGCACCTGCTGCTGCGAGTTTCCCAATGTGGCGCAGTGGTACACCTCCGAGGTACATCATCAGTACACATATCATGGCCAGCATGGCTGCAGTGGAAAAGTTTGCAGGAAGTATCAAACCACAAATGATGGCTACCGGTATCACCACCGGAATTACTCCCTGACGGAAGTCTTGCAGTTGTTCGCGTTTTTGCCGCAACACACGCGCTACATAAATCACCAAGACTATTTTGGCAAAGTCGCTGGGTTGAAATGTGAGGCCTGTGAGTGGAATGGCTATCCAACGGCCAGCGCCATTGAAGTGCGTGCCAAAGGCCAATGCATAAATCAACAAACCTGCTGCGACATATATCAGTATGCTTGAGAATTTGGAGAAATACCTGAAGGGCAATTTGTGTACGTAGTACATAATAAAAATGCCTCCCATAAGCATGAAGCCATGCTTCAATAAAAACCGAAGGTTGTTGCCATGCGCTTTGTAAGCCAGTGTACTTATGGCGCTATACACCGCGAGCAGAGATATAAGACAAAGAAAAAATGTCACCATCCAGATGGTGCGATCTCCTTCCAATTTATTGAACCACTTTTTCATGCTGCACTTTCACGCGAAGGTTGTTGCGATAATGTCGTTGCTTGACTCTTGTCATGTTACTTTTTTCACAGGCATGTGTGTGCGTTTTTTTCATTGCATGAAAAAACCCCGAAGTTGCTACTTCGGGGTTCGGGAGGTGTATTTGGAAAGTTATGCTGTCAGCCCTTTATCACCTTGCGTGTTTCCTGCCTGTAGCCCAGCGAAAGATGAATAAAATAAATTCCTCTGCCCAATGCGGAAGCATCGTAGTTCAATTTCATCTCTCCAGTTGGTATTTCGCCATTATACATGGTGGCAATCACTTTACCGGTTATATCTATCAATGTACAAGTCATGTTGCCGGTCAGGTTGGTTTCCATCTGTAGCAGCAGTGTATTGTTGTTTGCCATGGAGGCACTCCAGTTCAGGTCGGGAGTGGAGTTGGCCACGTTGCTTGATGCAGAGGCTATAAAACCGCCACCCATGTTGCTGTGCACCGTACACACATAGCCGTAGGTGCCCGCTACTTCCACCTTGTAAGTGAATGTTGGATTCTGCTGCACCAATGGAACGTCCCAGCCTGCCGCTCCTGCCGGTACAGTAACACTGGTAGTGGTATGCGTACCGCTGCTCCATTGCCATAGCACAGTATCACCTACCTGCACATTGATGGCCAACGGAGCGAAGCTGGTGCCACTTTGGTTGATGGTGTGTGTGGTAGCCACGGCATAAATGGAAGTCAAAAGACCAGACAAGACAAGTGTAGAAATTTTTTTCATCGTTGACAGGATTTTTTATTTGAGAAAATTAGTGAGTGCAATATCTGAAAAGCTGCAATGAAACTTTCTTGTTGCAGGCTAAATGTATTGGCAAAGAGGAAAGTTGCGAAGCGATTGACAAAACAAAACAACCGCACTCAGTATGGTGCGGTTGCATGTGTTCAATAAGGAACTATTGCTAAACGAAAATTACATGCTGAGTATTTTGAACTCTGTTCTGCGGTTTTGTTCGTGTGTTTTGTCATCGCACTCCACATTGTTCTTGCAGTGGTTTAGCAGCTCCGTTTCTCCATAACCTTTGGCAACAAGCCTCTCTTTTGCTATGCCCTTGCTTATGATGTAGTCAACGGCACTCTTAGCGCGGTTATCTGAGAGCTTCAGGTTGTACCCATCCTTACCACGTGCATCAGTATGCGAACGAAGTTCTATTTTCATTTCGGGATATTTGTTCAGCAGGTTCAGTACTTTGTCTAATTCTACCCCGGCATCCGGTCTGATGTCATACTTGTTGTAGTCATAGTAAATGTTTTCTATTTTGATGATGTCGCCTTTGCATAGCATTGGTAAGTCAAACGAAATGGTTTTGGCGCCCACCACATTCCTGGTGTTGAATGTCTCTTTAGATTCACCACAGTCTTTCTTCAGCGATTTCACTTCATAGTCCATGTTCAGTAGTAGGTCTTCAAAGGCATAATTGCCGTTGGCATCTGTGGTGGTGCTCATCTCTGTGTTTTTTGTTTTGTTAAAGAGAACTACGGGGTGATTGGCAACTCCGGTTTTGTCGTCTGCATTGAATACTCGGCCTGTGAGGCGCGCTGTGTTTTTGCGAAGTGCCACTGTTACTGACGTGCCACTGCCGGCAGCAGTGGCCAGTTCTGTTGCACTCAGCGATGATTTGTTCTCGGTATAGTCACCCTTGCGTGCTATGAATTCGTAGTTGTTCAATGGATTCAGACACATGTTGAATCGGCCTGTCGAATCCGTCATCACAGTGGATTTTTCAGTTCCATTTTCTATCACCTTCACTTCAGCATTGAGTATGGCCTCTCCGCTAACCTCATCTAAGATCAAGATGTCTGTGTTGGTGCACTGTTTTTTAAAGTAGTAGATGTCATCATTTTTACCTTGTGCTTTGCGGTTGCTGCTGAAGTAGCCGGTGGAGCCAGCCGCATTCAGGCTTATACCGAAGTCATCATCGCTGCTGTTGATGGGCGCGCCCATATTCAGCGGTGCCCGGCCTTTTTCCTGGTAATAGATATCTAAACCGCCAAGACCTGCAAGCCCGTTGCTTGCGTAGTATAGCGTGCCGTCATTACTTACTGTCGGAAATACTTCGGTGCCTGCGGTGTTTATTTCATTGCCAAGATTTACAGCACTACCCCACGAGGTACCGTTCCATTCGCATTTCCATATATCCATGCCGCCCTGACCTCCGGGCATGTCGCTCGAGAAGTAAAGTGTTTTGCCATCAGCACTCAGTGCGGGGTGAGCACAAGAGTGTTTGTCACTGTTGTGTGCGAATGGTACTTCTATTCCCCAATTGCCATCACTCCATGTGGTCGAAAAAATTTTCAGTCTCACTATGTCTTTATCATCCTTACGCACCTGGCCATCTTCCACATTGTTGCGGGTGAAGTACATCTGCGAACCTGTTGCGTTGAAGCATACCGGCCCATCATGGTAGCGCGAATCTATTTTTTCTGCAAATGGCGTGGCGGCTGAGAATGAAGACTCAGCGCCTTTAGCTTCATACAATCTGTAAAATTGTTTGCCTGTCCACGAATGGTCATAGCCAATGCGCTCTAAGTTGTTTCTGTTGCTCGTAAATACTAATCCGCCATTGTAGGCCACAGGCGAGAAGTCTCCTTCGTCTGAGTTGAGGTTCGTTTTTTTCACTGAATAAACTCCTTCTGTGCTTTTAAGCATGGCCATGTTGCTGATACCTTTTTGCATGTTATCAGCGCGCTTGTCTCCGTTGGCCATGGCTTTGTATTTATCCAAAGCAGCACTGGCTTCTGTATATTTTTCATTTTCCATCAGCGCCTGTGCATAGTAGAGATAATGCTCAGCCTTTGCACCAGGTGCATTCACCACTTTGGCATACGCAGCTTCTGCCTTTACCATGTCGTTAGTAAGCCTGTAGCAATCGGCAAGCTTCATCTGGGCTTCGTTGTTCGAGGGCATTTTTGCGAGTACGCGTTCATATTTGGCAATGGCTTCGGTGTAAGCCATGTTGTTGTACTTTTTATTCGCGCCTTTCATCTGTGCATTTGACTGTACACACATAAGTAGTGCTGCCATGGTCAGGATTATGATGCTGTGCGTTTTCATTGCTTTCATACTTGTGTTTGATGGTTGTTAGAAGTAGCGCGGTGTTACTATTTTGTCTTTGTCAAAGCCAAAATCAAAGCCGAGCATCAGTTCGTGCGAGCCTGAGTTGAAGTCCTGCAAGTCGGAGGTAGTATAGTCATAGGCATATCCAAGTCGCAATTGTTTGGTGATTTGTGCTCCAACCAACAGTGACAGGGCATCACCTGTGCGATAGCCGAGACCCGCCCATATGAAATCGTTGAAGAGTGCATTGCAACTCATATCCAACTGCATTGGTGCACCACTCACTGCTTTAAGCATTACTGATGGGCGTAATTTTATTGTTGGCGTGATTGGATGCACCGAACCTGCTGTAACGAAGTAATGGAAATCTGAAGCCGCAAGGCTGTTCTGAACCTGGGTTTCTGCATTGGTTACATCCAACCTGTTCTTCAACATACGAGGAATACTGATGCCCGCATACCAATTGGGAGTTTGGTAATACATACCAAAACCAAAGTTCGGTGCGGTTTTGTTGCCGGTGTTTAATTGAAATTGATTGTCTGTAATCAGATTTAGATCTGTCAGATTTTCGCTCAAGCTGACTAAGCCAAGTTGCAAACCGAATGAAAGTGTGTTGCGATCCATAGGTATGCGATAAGCACCGACAGCATTTACACCAAGGCGTTTGCCCACACCTATTGTCTCATGCATCACAGACAAGCCTGCACCCATCTTGTGGTTGGCAAATGGTGCATGCACCGTGAGCGACTGTGTGGATGGAGCACCATCCAGCCCAACCCATTGCTCGCGCAGAAGGCCTGTGCCACTGAGGTGTGCACGCGAACCTGCATATGCAGGATTGATGAACAACTCGTTGAACATGTATTGGGTGAATTGCGGATCGAACTGCGCAAATCCTTTGGCTGATACTAGCAGCAACGCCAACAGAGTCAGCATATTTCTTACAAGGTTCTGTTTCATTTACTCAAGTCTTTTTGTGATTGATTTTGTTGTGTGCTTGATGGGCAATAATTAGTTGTTGTATTTGATTACCATGAATCCGTCTAATTTCTTGGTTCCTCCCGGAATGCTGTTTGGCCCCGGATCAAGCACATAGAAGTAGGTGCCTTCAGGTACTTTAGAGCCTACCACTACGCCACCTGCTTCTGTTTCACCAGCCCAGGCTTCGGTGTTGTTGTAGCCTTCCTTCTCATATACAATGTTGCCCCATCGGTTGAAGATGGTGAGCGTGTTTTCCGGGAAGTACTCGATGTCCTGGATGATGAGCACGTCATTTACACCATCACCGTTTGGAGAGAATCCGGCAGGTACACTCAGCAGTTGAGCAATGTGTTCAATGATGATGCAGCAAGTTACCTCTATGCAACTGTCAGGATTCATGCACACGATGTAAGTGAAATTGTCGAAGAGTTCGCCATTGCCGGTAGGTACATATGTAAATTCTCCTGATGAATTCATGCTCATGGTACCGTTGGCAGGCAGTGTGCCTAATGTATAAGTTGAGTTGGCTGGCACATCATCATTCAGCGATACATCATCGCTGTATGCTGTGGTATCTGTAATGGTGTAGCAATCTTCCACAGGCAGGAATGGTACAGGCTCATCAACTGGAGTTACTATGATGGTAACTGTCACTGTATCGCACAAGCCATCTTCATCGCAAACGATGTAGGTGAATGTGTCAGTACCGTTGAAGTCAGGATTTGGTGTATAGGTAAATGTTCCGTCTGCATTGAATACCAGTGTACCATTGGATGGGCCATCTAACAAGGTGAACTCAAGATTGTCGCCATCCACATCGGTGTCATTCGGACTTACATCCCCATTCAACACATCATCTTCATTTACTGAATAAGTGTCATTTGCACCAATTGGTGCATCGTTCACAGGTGTTACTGTAATGGTTACTGTTACTGTATCACAGTTGCCATCATCATCGCACACATCATATGTGAATGTAACTGTGCCATTAAAATCAGGATCTGGAGTAAAGGTGAAGGTACCGTCATCATTAAACACTAATGTGCCCGCATCCGGATTTAGATCATCGTTGTATTCAAATGTGAGGTCGTCTCCATCTACATCGGAGTCATTTAGGCTTACATCACCATTCAATATGCCATCCTCGGCCACTATAAAGCTGTCATCAATACCAATTGGGTCTGTGTCTATAGGTATTACGTTTATAGTTACAAGTGCTGTATCGCAGTCGTTGCTGTTATCACATGCTATATAGGTAAATGTATCACTGCCACTGAAGCCGTTGTCGGGTATGTAAGTAAATGTACCGTCAGCATTCAGTATAAGTGTTCCGTTAAGCACATCATCAAGCAAGGTGTAGTCCAATCCGTCACCATCTATGTCATTGTCATTAGTGCTTACATCGTCATTGAGTGTTTCATTCTCATCAGTGCTGTAGTTATCGTCCACTGCCAAAGGCGAATCGTTGATTGGATCTACAGTGATGTAAACAGTGGCTGTATCGCAATCGTTGAATTCATCACAAGCTATGTATGTGAGCGAGTCGCTGCCATTGAAGTCGGCATCAGGTGTATAAGTGAATGTACCATCGCTGTTGAATGTTACATCTCCATTCACGGGATTGTCTAACAAGGTGAAGGTGATGTCATCATCTTCTACATCGGTGTCATTGAGGCTTACATCCCCATTTACCGAACTGTCTTCTTCCACCACGGTGTTATCGTCCACGGCATCTGGCGCATCGTTCACCGGATTTACTGTGATGTTCAGTGTGCCATTGTCACATCCACCAAATTCGTCACAAACAGTGTATTCCACGAAATCGGTTCCGTTGAAATCAGGATTAGGCGTGTAGGTGAATGTGCCATCGCTGTTAAAAGTGATGATGCCATTTGAAGGGCCACCTGTGGCTGTCCAAGTGAGATCGTCTCCATCCGCATCGGTGTCGTTGTCTGCCACAGTTCCACTCACTGATGTGTCTTCATCTGTTACATAGTCATCATTCACAGCAACAGGATCGTTGTTTGGAATTTCCACATTGATGGTTACAACTGCTGTATCGCAAGCACCATCCTCATCGCACATGATGTATGTGAATGTGTCGGTTCCTACAAATCCATTGTCTGGTATGTATGTGAAGGTGCCATCAGGGTTCAGGGTTACATCACCATTGTCAGGCTCCTCATCCACTACCCATGTGTTGTTTATTCCATCAGTGTCACTGTCGTTTGTGGATACATCACCATCTAAGGTTGTGTTTTGATCAGTGCTGTAGTTGTCATCTTCTGCTATTGGATCGTCATTCAAAGGCACTACGGTTATGGTCAACGTATTCTCTACACAATCAGTTCCGTCACACGCTTCATAGGTTACTACATCGGTGCCGCTGAAATCAGGATCTGGAGTATAGGTGAATGTTCCATCAGCATTCAGTGTGATGTCGCCATTGGCAGGACCTGATATCGCAGCATATGTGAGTCCTGTTACGTCTTCCACAGTGCCGTTAATAGGAGTGTCTTCATCAGTTGTTTCAGCATCGTCCAGGTCGCAAGAGGCAGTTCCATTGCCTGATGGATCGCAGGGATTCAATGGGTCGCTGCCACCCAGCACCTCATCACCATCGTTCACGCCATCGCCATCTGTATCCGGATTGTTGTTGTCAGTACCGGCTGTGGTTTCTCCATCATTGTCAAGCCCATCGTTGTCACAGTCATTTGTTCCGAGCGCATTGATGTCAGGATCGCATGGATTCAGTGGGTCGCTTCCTCCATTCACTTCATCACCATCGTTCACACCATCATCATCAGTATCCGGATCATTGTTGTCAGTGCCCGCAGTTGTTTCACCATCGTTGTCGAGGCCATCGTTGTCACAGTCAT
>JBJXFP010000078.1:0-21993 GCA_046155615.1 Flavobacteriales bacterium
ATTGCCTCAGAAAAATTAGCTGAATTCATCGATGTATTTTGTGAGAAGAACTACTTCAGTGTTGAGGACACAGACAGAATACTTGATGCAGGAGTGAAGCATGGGTTGGTGCCAAAGACGCACGTGAATCAATTCAATGTGATAGGTGGCATTGGAGTAAGTGTGAAGCACGGGGCGCGAAGTGTGGATCACTTAGAATTGATTTCAGATGAAGACATCGAAATTCTGAAAAACTCTGAAACGATGCCTGTGGCTTTGCCCGGCTGTTCCCTATTCATTAAAATTCCTTACACCCCTGCGCGAAAAATCATTGATGCAGGCTTGCCGTTAGCGCTGGCTACAGACTACAACCCAGGAAGTGCCCCAAGTGGCAATATGAACTTAGTGAATAGCCTCGCCTGCATCCACATGAATATGACGGTGGAAGAAGCCATCAATGCATCTACGCTGAATGGTGCGTATGCAATGAATGTGCATCAAGAATTGGGAAGCATGGCACCGGGTAAACTCGCGAACTTTTTCATAACACGAGAAATGAATACGCTGGCCACGATGCCTTACAACTTCGGACAAAACATGCAACAAGAAATTTTCATCAAAGGCAAGAGACAATGATGAAAAAAATTCTAAGCAGCAATATCACATGGCTGTTCTTGTTGGCTGGTATTGTAATCTTCTACTATTTCCGCTATCGCACTGCACCTGATATAGCCTTTAGCGAAACAAAAGTGAAGACCACATCGGGAGAAGAGATTTTTATGAGCTCTAAAATTGAAGGACCAACAGTGGTTCACTTCTACGCCTCTTGGTGCGGCCCCTGTCTAACTGAGATGCGTGAACTGAATACACAAATGTCCGCTGGAAAATTGAGCGAACTTAATTTCCTTTTCATTACAGATGACAACGAACAACAGATAGAACGCATTAGCGGCACGATGCCTTCACAGATACAATTCTTGCAGGTGCCCTCACTGAAGGAAGAAGGCATTTACACCTTACCCACCACATACTTTGTCAATTCAGCTGGTGCAGTGGTGAAGCAACAAGTAGAGCCCTGTGATTGGGGCAATCCACAATTTCAACAAGACATACTTTCACTCACAAAATAAAATCTAAAAACAAACGACATGGCCATAGTGACCACCACAATAGACGGAATAGAAACCACCTTTGAACTTAACCGCGATGGCGACAGCATATTGAACACAGCGCTGGATGCTGGCGTGGACGCACCCTTCAGCTGCAAAGGAGGTGTGTGTACCACCTGCATGGCCAAGTTGCAAGAGGGAACAGTACACATGGATGCGAACTATGCACTCACAGATAAAGAGGTGAGCAATGGCTTTATTCTCTGCTGTCAAAGTCACCCTACAAGCGATGTGGTGAAGCTGACATGGGACATCTAAGTTTTAGATGGACATTCTCATACATACATTGAGCGGAATGTCAGTGACTACAGTTGCTGCGGCATGGATATATGAGAGAAGACGTGATAGGTTCAAGCTCATAGCACTTGGCGCTTTTGCAGGTGCCTTGCCAGATGTGGATGCGCTCAGTATGTGGTCAGGTTTCGATGGCACTTTTGGAAAGTGGTTCTCGCTGGAAGCAACTGGGCGAGACATCTACCGAGGTAGTTATTGGTATTCACATCATGCATTCATGCATTCATTTCTTGCTTCTGTTTTTCTGCCTTCGCTTTTCATTGGTGTTTTGTCAGCCATTCGAAAAAGGCCACAATCACACTTAATGTGGAAAAAGGGATTGGTGTTCACCTTAGCATTCAATGCACACTTAGCAGGTGATTTGCCAACGCCATCGGGTGCGTGGGATGGTATTGCCTATTTCTATCCATCACAACAATACATAGGTGGTTATGGTCTCACACACTGGTGGAACAACTACGATATTTTTCTGATACTGCTGCTTTGTGTTGCCACAAATGTGGTGTTGCTGGTCACCATAAAAAGGCGCCATTGGACGCCAACCGCTATTGCAGTCGTGGCCACTGTGCTTTGTGTTGTTCAACTGAACAGACGCAATTTTGATTTTAACTCAAAGGAATACACCCATGAGCAACGCAATGCAAAGTCACTGGAATTGCAAAGGGAATATTTAGGTGAAACAGTGTGCGGATGGATGGAGCGATTTGATAAAAGTTTACCGGTGAATTTCTGAATTCACTGCGATGTAATGCATACATCGCTTGTTCAGCTAACCCTATTCATTCTTGACAACCACACCTCATAGTTTTAATATCCGATGTGTAACAGCCATGTCATCAGAATAAACCGTGATCAGATAGACGCCTTGTGGCAGCGCAGAAATATCAATAGTGTTAGTCAGCAAATTTGTTTTTTGCACACAATACCCTATCTCATTGGTAATGGTTACTTCAGCATTCCTGTCAACATCGCCTGAAATCATTATCAACCCGTTAGTAGGATTGGGATATAGCTTGACTGTTGCAAGCGAATGAGTATCCACCGAAACGGGGCAGTTGATTGTGACACCTGCAAAGCCCCAACCAGCACCGCTGATGCCGGTAATAGTAATTGTGTTCACACCTGTCATATTGATAAACAGGTCTTGGTAAGAATAATTGCCCTCCACGTTGTCATTGGCACCGGTAAAGTTTCCGTCCACATTGAAAACAATACCATCGGGGCCGGGAGATTGTCCACATACAACTTTGTCTGAATAGTAAGCGGATGATTCGTTCAGTGGATATGCGCTGCCGTTTACCGCAATCGAAGCAACATCATCATCATTCATTCCCCATACGCGCACCGCTGGATAATCTTCAGCATAAGTGAAGGTGATACTTGCTGTAAAACCGCTACCTACAATCCAATAAGTAGGGTCGATGGGCGCGCAGCCAAAACTGGCAAATGATCCACCACTAAAACTGTACTGGACAGAATCGGTATTTTGAGAGTCGCCTGCTACATAATAGCATTGCGCATTTGCCTGAGTCAAGGTCGATACAAATACTGCAAAAGTGATTAAGCGTAGAATTGATTTCATGTCTTTTATTGATGTTTGAAAAGATAAATGTACATGAACCTTCCCAACGAAAACCGCTTGAATTACAAAATCAGTATTTGCGTGAAACGCTATTGGAGTGGATGCAAGCGTTTGATGAATCGCTGCCAGTTCACTTTTGATTAAGAGACAGATCTATTTCCACACCACATCGAATACCATTTCTTCACCATTGCGCAGCACAGTCACCTTTGCAGACTGCCCCTTTTCAAATTGATTGAGCGCATTCATGTAGTCTTCCATTCCATTCACCTCATGGTCGCCAATGCGCGTCACAATATCACCTTTGATGATGCCTGCTGTGTGGGCAGTCTTGCCTTCTGACACACCATCTATACGCATACCGGGGCCACTGTGCATGTAGTCTGGCATCACACCCAGAGTAACTTTAAAACTGCTTTTCTGCTGGGTATCGTCTTTTGTTTTTTGGAAATCTATTTTGCCTTTCGCATCTGTGCGCAGTATCAGTTCGCGCATGTATTTCATCACCGATTCTATACCTGCGAAATTTATTTTGTCTGTATCGTCAGTTGGTTTGTGATAGTCTGCATGCTGCCCAGTGAAGAAGTGAAGTACCGGAATATCCATCAGGTAAAAACTGGTGTGATCGCTCGGCCCTACCCCACTCTCACTGGTCACTATCTGTATCCCATCTGCTTTTATATCTGGCAAAATCTTCATCCAATGTGTGGATGTACCCACACCGTTGATTGCAAGTTTTTTCTCTGCATTCAGTCTGCCTACCATGTCCATATTGAGCATGTAGTTTACTTTTTTCAAATCTACTGTTGGGTTTTTGCAGAAATGATTGCTGCCCCATAGGCCTTTCTCTTCACCACTGAATGCAATGAAGAGGTAGTTGTTAGATGCAGTGCCTTTTGGTTTTTGCGTAAGCCAGGCAGCAAGCTGGATCAAGGCCGAAGTACCACTTGCATTGTCGTCAGCGCCATTGTGTATGGCGCGTTCACCTGTCCACAGGCTGTTCTCATCGCCCCAGCCCAAGTGGTCGTAGTGCGCACCAATGATGATGGTGTTCGCTGCGCCATTGTCCAGAAAGCCTATCACATTTCTGCCATTTATTTCTTTTACCAAGGCCATGCCCAGTGCTGCACTATCACCTACATGATGTACTTGCAATGCACCATGGGGTACAAAGGTGAAGGGCTGAAACCAACTGGTGTCGCCTTTGGGCTGCAAGCCTATGCTTTGAAAACGCTGGGCGATGTATGCACCGGCTCTTCGCTCAGCCTCGGTGCCCACACCGCGGCCTTCCATGGCATCGCTGGCCAGCATGGTAAGGTCGCCTGTGGTGCTGAAGGCACTACCGGTTTGCTGCACATGGCGTGTATTACATACAAATGCACTGCTGCCCAGCACGGCAGCAGTCAGCAGCAGGTAAATAAGTTTTTTCATAGAAATAAAAAGTGAGGCGCAAATGAAAGCACTCGTACCATTCAAATACTACCTGATAATGGTGAGTTGCTTCACTTCATCAGCACTGCCATCGGGAGTGGTAACAAATACAAGATATACTCCACTGGTGAGGCTGTCTCCGGCAAAAGTTTTTCCATCCCACACTGCGCGTCCGCCTTCGCTTTCGGTTTCATACACTATGTTGCCTTGCATGTCTGTCACCTTCACACTGGTGTTGTATGCCAGCCCATCAATGGTGATGTTGCCTGCATACTCAGGGCGCACGGGGTTGGGGAATACACGCACGTTGGTCATCTCCGGATCGTAGTTGGTGGCGGTGGAGAAAAATCCGATCACACCTTTTTCAGTACCAATAAATACCTCACCATTGTCGTGGTTGATGGCTATGTCGTAGATGGTGTTGGAAAATATCGGACTGTTTTCAGCCGTGAAGTGGTATATCTGCTGCAGGCCATCATCGCTGAAGAGATATACTCCGCTGTTTTGCGTACCTACCCACTTGCGGTTGCTGCCATCTATTTCAATACACGTAATGGTTTCTGTGGCCAGCAGTTCCTGCACATTGCCATCCTGCACTATCAGTATCTGCTCTGCATCGAAGCCCTGGTCTGTAAAAATGGCTTCCGTGTTATAGTAAACACCGAGGCCTTGCGCAGTGCCTACCCACACCTCGCCATCCAGATCTTCCTCCATACACAGCACATCGCGCGAGGGCAGGCCTCCCTCCCCTTCACCATCCGTAAGCAGTTTGTAGCTGTCATCTGTAGCATTTGCCAATGTGCCGTTGTGGTTCAGCACCAACAGTCCTTTGCCCGCTATCCACGCCCATACATAGCCATTTGCGGTGCTTATGATGTCGCCCACCTTGTCATTGTCTTCCAGCACAGCATCGAAGTCGAAGCTGTGCAAATTGCCCGTCCTGTCCAGTGCATGTATTGCTTTGGGTGTGTAGCTGTTGGTACACCACACCACACCATTTATATCAAACGCTACACCGGCCACACCGCGCCAGCCGGGCCAGAAGCCTTGCTGGGGTTCGCCTGTGGCAATGCTGTCAGTGCCATCGGTATTGGCCACATCACCTGTAAGGGTGCTTGCACGCGCCCACATCAGCCCCTCGTCCCACGAGCCAAAGTAGATGCGGTCGTTGTCAATGGGGTCCACGGCTATGTCCATCACATCGCGCAGGCCTTCGTAGGGTTCGGTCTGGTTCAGCAGGGGCCAGTTGTCGCGGCCGGCAGGTATTATTCTCCATCCATCATTTACAAAACCTGATATGCCTGTCTGGCTGCTGCGGTTGGTCCACGAGGCATCTGCGCCACCGTGGGCTATCCATACATTGTTGTTGTAAGCACCTATTCTGCGGCAGTCGGCAGTGCTGGGGCCGGGCGGCCTTATGGTTGTCTGTATGTTGCCAAATGATCTGCGCAGCAGTCCACGCGAGTTATCAGCACACCACACGGTACTTACTGAGGTATGCACCACGTTGTTTATATCAATCCCTTCTCCCTCATGTTCCAGAAAATTATAGACAAATCCGTATCCGTCTTGATAAGCCAGAAAACTGTAACCTGCGCTGATGGTGAACCATTCGTTGTTGCTCCACATCTCCCGAATACGGTATCCCGTATTGTCATTGAATATGGTGTCCCAACTGAGTGTGTTGATATCCATTGCCCACACTATATCCTGATCTGCTTCGGGTATGCATAGCAGCAGAGAATCGTGATAGATTTCTATATGCTTGGGTATGGTGTCTTGCACCGGCAGGTTGGTGTAGGCATGCCAGTTTTGGAAGTTTGCCAGAAAAGTGTTGTTGGCATCGGCAGCTAACATGCCCCCTTCGGTAAGGGCATAGATGGTGTCGTTTACAATAGCCATATCATTTACCGCTATGGGGCCGCCATTGGGGCCTATGAAGTAAGATTCCTTTACCTCCAGCTTCACCATATCCAGCACCACTATGCCGAAGCCCGTGCAGAGGTACACACGGTTGCCAAAGGGATATATGTCGTAGATGGCTTTGTCGCCAATGATGCTGCTGAATTTGATGTCAGGAATGTTGATGCCCGCGCTGGCGGTGATAAGATCCACATTGCCATTGTCGTAGCCCACCACCACATAGCCGCTCTGGCTGTCGTATTCTATAGCCGTGATGCCGCTGTCGCTGAGGTAGTTCACCTTGCTTATTCTGAAATTTTCGCCAGTGGCAGGTGTATGTATAAAAATGCTGTAAGGCGTGGCGCAATAGACCTCTTCGCCCACCGCACATACATCTATACAACGGCCATAGGGCAGGTGGTCGCGCCAGGTGCCTATGCTGAACTGGGCCATTGCGCCCTTGGCAAAAAATAGATTGGTAAGCAACAGCACCGTAGCTTGGAGTATGGATATGCGGATGTACATAGGAAGGGCGGGAAGTTGTGGGGAAAAAAAAATTTCAGGCGCGCATGGAACGCAGCGAATGTAGAATTGGTGTGCGGGGTGCAAAAAAAAGATGTGCAGGGCGACAGACTTATCTCACAAGTCATCGAGATGTGCAGGTGATTTGGGGTGTCACTCTACCTTGGCCCGCTATGAAAATGACTCTAACCCTGTTGATAGTGGTGGCCCTGTGTGTGGTGGCTGTGGCTTTTGTACGCAATAAAAACCAGGCACGGGCACTGCGGGTGGCTGCCACCCCTCAAAACTTTTACGACCTGAGCTATACTGCAATAGACGGAAGCACTGTAGCGATGAGCACCCACCGCGGCAAGTATGTACTTTGTGTAAATGTGGCCAGCGAGTGCGGCTATACTGAACAATATGCAGACCTCGAAAAACTGTATGAGCAATACAAAGACAAGTTGGTGATCATTGGTTTTCCGTGCAATCAGTTTGGCGGGCAGGAACCGGGCGATGAGGCCACGGTGGAGAGTTTCTGCAAGAAAAATTATGGTGTCACGTTTCCGCTTTCTTCCAAGATAGATGTGAAGGGCAGCGGCCAACATGCGGTTTACACGTGGCTTACATCGAAGGGGGCTAATGGGGTGAGCGATGCCAGCATCAGTTGGAATTTCAACAAGATACTGGTGGGTAAAAACGGTGAGTGGCTGGCACACTATGGCAGCAAGGTGTTGCCGCTGGGTGCAGAGATTACCGGAATGCTGAAGTGAGGGTGATTAGGAAATCTGCATTACACGGGCTAAAGCCCGTGGCTGGATCAAAGGATTTTTTTCTTAGCAGGCCAAAGCCCGCGAGTTGTGAGAACAGTTGGCAATTTACAAACTGCTTATTTGCAAACTACCAATTTGCTGTTCACTCAGGCAGGTAGGGAAAAAACTTGCCGGGGTAATGTCCGGTTTTTCCAAGCTGCTCCTCGATGCGCAGCAATTGGTTGTACTTGGCTACCCGATCACTGCGGCTTGCGCTTCCTGTTTTTATCTGTCCGCAGTTGAGAGCCACTGCAAGGTCGGCAATGGTGGTGTCTTCCGTTTCGCCACTGCGGTGGCTCATCACACTGGTGTAGCTGTATTTTGTGGCCATCTGCACGGCATCTATAGTTTCTGTAAGTGTTCCTATTTGATTCACTTTTACAAGTATGCTATTGGCAACTCCTTCGCTTATACCGCGTGCAAGACGGCTTACGTTGGTTACGAATAAATCATCGCCCACCAATTGTATTTGGCTGCCAAGCACCTCGGTCATCAGTTTCCATCCATCCCAGTCGTCTTCAGCACATCCGTCTTCTATGCTTACAATGGGATATTTGTCGCACCAGGCTTTCCAGTAGGCCACCATTTCAGTGCTGTTTAGTTCTTCGCCAGTACTTTCCAAGATGTACTTATTCTTCTCTGCGTTGTAGAATTCGGTGCTGGCGCAATCAAGTGCTATGCAAATGTCCACACCGGGTTTGTAGCCTGCCGCTTCGATTGCCTGCATTACAAACTGGAGTGCTTCTTCGTTGCTTTTCAGGTTAGGAGCAAAGCCGCCTTCATCGCCCACGTTGGTGCTGTGGCCTTTTTTCTTGAGCACACTTTTGAGGTGGTGAAATGTCTCCACACCCATGCGCAGAGCATCGCTGAATGTGTCAGCACCCACGGGCATAATCATAAATTCCTGCACATCCACTTTGTTGTCGGCATGTGCACCACCATTTATGATATTCATCAGCGGAATGGGCAATGTGGTGGCGCCCACTCCACCTACATATCTATAGAGTGGCATGCCTATGGCTTCAGCAGCTGCGCGTGCCACGGCCAGAGACACGCCCAGTATGGCGTTGGCACCTATGATGGCTTTGTTCTCCGTGCCATCCAGCGAGTTCATCACAGCATCAATGCCAGCCTGGTCAAATATGGACGCGCCTGCCAGTTCATCATTGAGTGTTGCATTTACGTTTTGTACAGCCTTGGTCACACCCTTGCCAAGATAAACCCCGTTGTCGAGGTCGCGCAGTTCTACTGCCTCGTGCACACCGGTGCTTGCGCCACTTGGCACAGCGGCACGGCCCATGTGTCCGCTGGTGGTCAGCACTTCTACTTCTATAGTTGGGTTGCCGCGCGAGTCAAGTATTTGGCGGGCGTTGATTTTTGCGATGTTGCTCATTCCGATTTAATGACTTGGTGATTTGTGAAAGACGGAGAATAGGTGACAGATGGCGGTGAATTATCCTGAGTAATTCTTTGGTGAATTTATGATTTGAAAATTTACCTCAAGCGAACAGAATATTTCATGAAAGCATTCAATGAATTTTGTGATTTCGTGGTGTTTTCTTTTGTGTTTTAGTGGTTTTCAATTTCAGTCTTGTGGCTCGAATGAGGATTCGCGACATCTGTCACCTGTCCTCCGTCACCAGATTGAACCATCTTCCCATTCTCCATTAAGCTAATGAACTGATCGAAGAGGTACCGCGAATCGTGCGGACCAGCGCTGGCTTCAGGGTGATACTGCACGCTGAATACATTTTTGTCCTTCAGCCTGATGCCTGCAATGGTGTTGTCATTCAGGTGTAGGTGCGTCACTTCCACGTTGCTGTTGTTCTTTACACTTTCATGCGATATCACAAAGCCGTGGTTCTGGCTTGTTATTTCGCATTTGCCTGTAATCAGATTTTTGATAGGATGGTTGATGCCGCGGTGTCCGTTGAACATTTTTTCAGTCTTCAGGCCTTGCGACAAACCTATCAACTGATGGCCAAGACAAATACCAAAGCAGGGAAGGCCTGAGTTTGTCAGCTCTCTGAAAAGCTCAATGGTGGCTTGCATGGCCGAGGGATCGCCCGGACCATTGCTAAACATGATTCCGTCAGGTTGCCAGTTGAGTATTTCCTCTTTGGTAGCCTTCATTGGGAATACTTTAAGAAATGCACCACGCTCTACGAGGCAGGAGAGAATATTTCTTTTCACGCCCAGGTCAATCACCGCTACGCGAATGTCTTTTGATTCATCGCCCATGTAATAAGCCTCGGTGCAAGCCACTTTGCTGCTCAGTTCGAGGCCGTCCATGTTGGGTGCGGCTTGGAGTGTTTGCCTTAGCTTGTTTAAGTCCGTTTCTTCCGATGAGATGATGCAATTCATGGCACCTGCCTGCCTTATGTGGCGCACCAATGCACGGGTATCAATGTCGCAAATGCCCACCACATGGTCGCGCACTAAATATTCCTGTAATGTTCCGATAGGCCCGATGCGGCTTGCAACATCAGAAAAATTTTTGATGATAACCCCGGCTACTTTGCAATGGTCAGATTCTACTTCTTCGTCATGCACTCCATAATTGCCAATGTGGGCTGTAGCCATACAAAGTACTTGTCCATAATAGCTTGGGTCGGTGAATACCTCCTGATAGCCCGTCATGGCAGTATTGAAAGCAATCTCGCCAGTGGTAGTGCCTGTGGCTCCACACGATTTGCCATGAAACACAGTACCATCAGCGAGAAGGAGTACAGCGGGAATCTGATTGCGGGTCATTGGCTTTTTTGAGGCCGCGAATGTAGTTTTTCGGTATCGCCTTGTGCTTATTGTTTTTTTGAACAAAAGGATTTGCTCCTCTGCTCTGTCCTTTTCGTCTGCGTTACAAAAGCTGTATGCTGCTTCAACTTGCATGTGTGTAAAAATCCGATGTCTCATAGCCCGCAAGCTGCCAGCTCCATGTCAACTTGCTGCACAAGCCATGAAACGCAGATTGCTCCTTTTTTTCAAAAACAAATACGCATTAGCGTCTTGCATATTTCTATTGTGGATATGCCTTTTCAACGACATCGATTTGTTTTTCATAATAAGCAGCAGGCGCGAGGTGAATGACATGAAGAACGAATACGAAAACTTAGATCAGCAGCATGCTCTTGCCAGACAGCAACTTACTGATTTGAATACCAACCAGCATTCCCTTGAAAAGTTTGCCCGCGAGACTTACTACATGAAGCGGGATAATGAAGATGTATTTGTTTTCAAAGAGCGGGCTGAGTAAAAAAGACTGCGCGAAGTATTCATGAAATAAAGAAGGCCTCCGGCAATGTTGCGTGGAGGCCTTCGGTTTTTTCCGAAATGAGATGCTTCCTTTACAAAAGCTCGTTGGCCAGGTTGGCCAATTCGCTCCGCTCGCCTCTTTCGAGTGTGACGTGGCAATAGAGTTCTTCACCCTTCAAGCGTTCTATCACGTAGCTCATTCCATTGCTTTGTTCATCCAAGTAGGGTGTGTCTATTTGGCGCACATCTCCAGTTAGTATCACTTTGGTGTTTTCGCCTGCGCGGGTAATGATTGTTTTCACTTCGTGCGGAGTCAGGTTTTGTGCTTCGTCCACTATGAAAACGCAGTTGCTGAGACTGCGCCCGCGGATGAATGCGAGCGGGCAGATGGTAATTTTTCCGCTTGCGCTCATCTCATCTATGGCCTTGCGCTTTTTTTCATTTTCGCCAAATTGATTTTTGATAAAGTTCAGGTTGTCCCAAAGTGGCTGCATGTAAGGATTCACTTTTTCTTCAGCGTCACCCGGCAGGTAACCAATTTCTTTGTTGCTCAGCGGCACTATAGGTCTGGCAAGTATGAGTTGGTCGTAGTTGTTTTTCATTTCGAGCGAACCTGCAAGGGCCAACAATGTTTTACCTGTTCCGGCCACTCCGCTAATGGTCACCAGCTTCACTTCCGGATTCAGTATGGCGTGCAACGCAAAAGCTTGTTCAGCATTTTTTGGTTTGATTCCGTACGCATACACTTTGTCCACGCGCTCTATTTCTTCGGTTTTACCGTTGTAGTATGCCAGTGCGCTTGAGCTGCAATTCTTCAATATGTAGAAATGATTCTTCTGCTTTTCCCGGCCGAGTACATCCACATCCTGGCTGCGTCCTTCCTGATACAATTTGCGAATGAAGTCTGAGTCCATGCCTTCCATGGTAGTTCGTCCGCTGTACATCATCATGTGTTCCTTCACCTTGCCGGTTTTGTAATCTTCGGCAGGCAGGTTAAGCGCTTTGGCTTTCAGGCGCAGGTTGATGTCTTTGGTCACCATCACCACGCGGGCTTTTTTCTCTACCTGCTGTAGTTGCAATGCCGCGTTCAGAATCTTGTGATCGTTTTTGCGTGCATCAAAAATGGCTTCGGCATTCTTTGGAATTTCATCGTTGGTGTTGAGTATGATTTTCAAAAAACCATTTTCCTCATTCTCCAGCGGTATCCACTCCTGTAAGGTGTGGTTTGATGACAGTCTGTCTATGATGCGTATGCACTCCCGCGCTTCGAAATTTTTGATCTCATTGCCGACCTTGAACTTGTCAAGCTCTTCCAACACGGTGATGGGTATGGCTACATAGTTCTCTTCAAAGCTGTTGATGCTGTTGTGGTCGTGCAGCAATACACTGGTGTCTATCACATATATCTTCTTGACCTTGGCAGCTTGTGTGTTGTTTTTTTCTGAGGAGAGGTTTATCAATTTTCCTTCTTTCACTGTGGCCTGGCTGGTTGACTTTGCGGCCTGCTTCATTGCTTTTCTCGCACCCTGCATAATCTCTGTTGTTTAGGTTGATATAAAAAAATTGTGAGTAATTGTCCTTAGCGGCTGCACCACTTTAGGCGCTACCATGGTTCGGACAGGTCGAATGTATTTGCACACATTATTGCTTTGCACATCGCGATGCAGACTTATCAACTTCACGTAGGTTGAAATATGCTGGCTGGCGAAAGAGCCTTCGCGCGGGCGATTGAGGCAAATCACACTCATTGCAACAACAAGCCGCACTGTTAAAAAAAAAATGAACTGCGTTGACCTCAGGCTTCGGTTGCCAACCGACTTGCAATTAAAATTCATTTTGCTGCCTTGCACATTTCACCCCTTCTTTCACGCCAATATTTTAAATCAAAATCAAACAAGCAAACCTTATGGCCTTCCCTACTGATCTGGAAATAGCACAAGCATGTAAGCTGAAACACATCAACGACATTGCCACCTACTTACATATAGCAACAGATGATTTGGAGCACTACGGCAAGTACAAAGCGAAGCTGCCGCTGAAGCTGATAGACGAAACGGTGTTGAGAAAAAACAAGCTTGTGCTCGTTACAGCCATCACACCCACACCAGCGGGTGAAGGAAAAACAACAACAAGCATAGGCCTTACCGAAGGGCTGAACAAGATTGGCAAAAAGGCCGTTGTTGTTTTGCGTGAGCCATCACTTGGGCCTGTGTTCGGAATAAAAGGAGGTGCAGCAGGAGGCGGCTATGCGCAAGTGGTGCCCATGGAAGACATCAACCTGCACTTCACAGGTGACTTTGGCGCTATAGAAAAAGCAAACAACTTGTTGGCTGCTTTGATTGACAACAACATTCAGAATAAGCAGCACAACCTGGGCCTTGATCCGCGACAGGTATACTGGAAGCGTGTAATGGATATGAACGACCGCTCACTGCGCAACATCACCATCGGTCTGGGCGGCACTGCCAACGGAATACCACGGCAAGATGGTTTCAACATCACTCCTGCCAGCGAAGTGATGGCTATACTCTGTATGAGCAAAGACATAGAAGACCTAAAGCAAAAACTGGGAAACATCTTTGTAGGTTTTACTTATGACAAAAAACCAATCTATGCACGTGACTTAAAAGCGCAGGGTGCCATGGCTTTGCTGCTGAAAGATGCCATCAAACCGAATTTGGTTCAAACGCTGGAAGGCAATCCTGCCATCATACACGGAGGGCCATTTGCCAACATAGCGCAAGGAACCAACACCATCATAGCTACCAAGATGGGTTTATCGCTGAGCGATTATGTGGTGACTGAGGCAGGTTTTGGCGCTGATCTGGGAGCCGAAAAATTCATGAATATTAAATGCGGCTATGGCAATCTGAAACCCGATGCCATGGTGCTGGTGGCTACTATCAGAGCATTGCGTCACCATGGCGGTGCGAAAAAAGAAGAATACAACACCGCATCTATGGAGCGCGTGCAAAGTGGATTTGCTAATCTGGAAAAGCACATTGAGAATTGCAGAAAATTCGGATTGAATCCCGTTGTTGCCATCAACCATTTTCCAACGGACACCGAAGAAGAATTGAAATTTGTAATAGAACATTGCGCTGCCCTAGGAGCAAAAGCTGTGGTCAGCAAAGGCTTTGCACAAGGTGGCGAAGGGATGAAAGAGTTGGCTCAGGCTGTGGTGGACGAGATAAGCTCAGGCAAAAACAATTTCAAACCACTCTATGACTGGAACATGCCGGTGAAAGAAAAAATAAGCACCATAGCCAAAGAGATATACGGTGCGGATGATGTGCAATACACCAAAGAAGCAGAAAGCGGATTGAAGATGATAGACAAACTTGGCCTTAGCGCACTACCAGTTTGCATGGCAAAGACACAGAAGAGTTTCAGCGATGATGAAAGTAAAATCGGTAGGCCGCGCAATTTCATAGTCACCGTGCGCGAGTTCGAATTTGCAGTAGGCGCAGGCTTCATCATACCCATACTTGGCGAGATGATGCGCATGCCAGGACTACCCGCCACACCTGCCAGTGAAGGGATGGATATAGATGCCAACGGAGTGGTGACGGGGCTTTCATAAATGTAGTAATAGATTCATGGCCGAACCACTCAAGCTAATGTACTCCATCCAAAAAATGGAGCAGGTAGCATCCGTCATCAAAAGCAACTTCAAGTCTTTCAATGAAGAGAAATTCATTGCGCACTTCAAAACCAAAACATGGAATGAGGCAGAACTGAAAGCGCGTGTGCGATTGATAGCGCAAGCCTTACACGACACACTGCTCGCTGATTACAAAAGAGCGATTGACATCCTGATTCCGGCAAGCCACATGTTGAGCTTGGGTTACTTCGGTGTTTTTTTCTCCGACTTTGTAGAGCAATACGGACAAGATGATTGGGATACATCCATGCGCGCCTTATCAGAATTTACCAAGACCAGCACGGCAGAATTTGCAATCAGGCCTTTCATCGTAAAAGATGAAAACCTCGCCATGAAGCAAATGCATGAATGGAGCAAAGACAAAAACCACCACATAAGAAGATTGAGCAGCGAGGGTTGCAGGCCACGACTGCCTTGGGGAATGAAGCTGCATTCATTTGTGAAAGACCCATCACCTGTGCTCAGCATTTTAGAAAACCTGAAAAATGATGATGAGCTGTATGTGCGAAAAAGTGTGGCCAACAACCTGAATGATATTTCTAAAGACAATCCTGAAATAGCATTGGCCACTGCAAAAAAATGGATTGGAAAAACACCGCATACTGATTGGATTGTGAGCCATGCTATGCGCGGCCTCTTGAAGGCGGGTAACAAAGATGCGCTCGCACTATTTGGACATGCTGATGCAAAAGGACTCAGCATAAAAGCTCTAAATCTTTCAAATCAAAAAATAAAATTAGGCGATGTGCTTCAATTCAACTTTGAAGTAGAGAACAAAAACAGCCCAGCAAAAGATTGTCGCATTGAGTATGCAGTGGACTACGTGAAAGCGAATGGAACACACTCAAGAAAAGTTTTTCAGATAACGAAGGCCGTATTGAACAAAGGCACTCACGCGTTCACCCGCACACAACGAATGCAGGACTTCACCACAAGAAAACATTATTCAGGCCAACATCACCTGCACATCTTGCTCAATGGCGAGGTGAAGGCAAGTGCTTCCTTCATGCTCAAGATTTAAGAAAAAGAAAAAGCCCCTGCTGGACAGCAGGGGCCATTTCCAAATCAAATTTTTGAATCACAAATCCTATTTCTCCACCAAGAGCTTTTGTGTTTCTTTCTTATCGCCTTGGGTAAGCACCACACTGTATGTGCCTGCTGCAAGGTCTTGTGTAATGGTGAAGCGGTTGCCATTCACCACCGCATCGGCATTGATGATTTGCGAAGTCACCAATTTGCCCTGCATATCCAATATGTCCACTTGAACAGGAGCTGACTTCAGGTCAATTTCTTTTTTGAATTGAATGTGTATCAAATCATCGCGCAATGGATTGGGGAAAATTTCCCAACTGTTGGCAACAGCCTCTTTGTTGTCTGATGAAGTAAGTGCAGCTTGTGTTGTGTTGCTCTGGCCATCATGTTCACAAGTACCATCATTCCAGGTTGCACTTGCGTTGTAGTTCGTTGCAGTAGCATCGGTGCAGCCAAAGGTTTGCGCATTGGTTGTGCTGAAAGTGAGTCCTTTCTTTTGCCAAACCTCTTGTGGTGCTGTCCAGCCTTGCAGATTGAGTGTGCCAGTTACTACACCTGTGGTAGTGAACTGTGCTATGAGTACAAGACCTCTTGCATCTGCATTGCACTTTGCATCTGTTGGCAACAAGAACCAACCACCGTTGCTGGTGTTCAAACTGCTGTTTTCAAAAGTTGAAAAATCAACACCTATGTCCCACATACCATTGTCTGCGCTGTTCTCATAACCCACTGTGATGTATGAATCGTAGGCCAGTGTTGCACTGGTAGCAACAGTAGCAGCACTCAGATTGACAGCGCTGTGTCCGCCATAAGGATGCTGATAAAAAGGCGCAGTGGATGTAATGTTGATCGGGCTGGTTGCATCGCCAAATACAATGTGGAGGCTGTGTTGTGCATCGGGCATTTGTGCAAATACACGGTAGGTATTGCCTGCGGCTGCACTTTGATTATTCACTTTTTGTACTATGAGTTGCACCTCATCGGTAGCATATACAGCTATGCAAGAAGCAAGGGCTAAAAAGAGTGTTGTAATTTTTTTCATGTTATGAATGATTGAGTGATTTTGTAAGAAGATTAGATGACACAAGTATAGACCAAATTTTTTGGGTTGTGTTGTGTGGATAGGAATTCTTTATTAAGGGCAAATTTCACCGTAGGCAGCGATGAAATCAAGCAAATCATTTACATCCACACAACCATCGCAATCGAAATCGGCTGTGATATTACCTGTACAGAAGCCAAATTCGCCCATGAAAATAATTGTATCCAAAGTGCTCACCACCCCATCATCATTGAGGTCATATACACAAGCCCAAAATCCGAGATCAACACTCACACTTGCATTGCAGGTAATGTTGTTTACCAAATCGGTAATGGTGACCTGAAAGGTTTCTATGGGATTGGTAGTGGTAAACGCAGTGGTAGCGCCATTACCGCTGCCCCCTGCCAACCAATTGTATTGATAGACACCACTCCCACCAGTGGGTGTAACCGTGATAGAACCAGTATATCCGCCATTGTCACAATCGAAATTGACATTGAATGGATTGCCAAATGCGCTGCTGATGCTGATAAATGTTTCTATAAACGTGGTGCATTCGGCAGGCACGATCTCGTTGTTGAAATGATAATCGAATTGATACGAGTAGTCGCCTGTATAAAAAGCATTTGCGCATAAACCAGGGTATTGGCCCAGTGGCTCAGTCCACAGTGCATAAGCATAGTCCTCATCATCAAGACAAAGTGTAGCACCCAACATACCGCACTCTACTAAATCTTGGGTGACAATAAGTGTAGGCAAATTGGCAATACCGCAACCGAATGTGTGAACTGCATTGTTGGCATCCGTTGCTATGATGGTGTAGTTGTTTTGATCAGGCAATTCGCCTGTCCACGAACCGTCATTTGGATTGGTGTCGGCAATAGGGCCGGGAAAAACTGCCCAGGTTACAGGCTGTGCCAAGGCTGTATTCGGAATCAACGTCAACTCTATTCCCTGACAATGAATGGCAATGGGATCGACTGTACAATTGGCTGAGTTGGTGATGTCTTGTGCACTTACATATGTGCTGAAAAGTATTGCAACAATCGCTGCAAATAAGGGGGGGGTAAAAGCTTGTGGTTCATTGGATTAAATTTAAGTGATTTTAATGAAACGCTAAGTAAAAACCATAGTTTTGGATTCTGTTCACATGTTCATAAAAAAATCTCCAACTGCTATGAGACAGATTTTCAAAATTGCTATTTCATCCATCATTACACTATCCCAAATTCTTACATCTGCGCAAAACAGAAATCCATTTCTGCTAAACGCCAATCAAAGTTCAAATCAAAAAATTGAGTACATCCCTAACCAAGGCCAGTGGGCAGACTCTATACTTTGTATTGCACGCATTGGTGGCAATGGCATGGCATGGGTAGTCAGTGATGGTATCATATTCGACTTTGAGCATCCTTCGGATGTCAGAAAAAAACATGATGCCATTGTCAACAACCAAACGATAAGTATTCGACACCATGCTTGGAAAATGAAATTTCTGAATGGGGATGTACAGCAGACAAGTCATCAGGATGTTGCGAACCACTATTACAATTATTTCATAGGCAATGACCAACTTAAATGGAAAGGTAATGTCAATCCTGTGTATCGTTTTACTTGTCACGATGTGTGGCAGGGAGTGGACATAGTATTATATAGTGAAGAAGGAAATTTTAAATATGATTTGAAATTGAAAAGAGCTGAATTGGCCGAACATATAAAGTTTGAAATGATTGGAGTGAATTCAATAACCTCAATCGAAAGAGGATTGATTTATAGCACATCCATCTCTGATTTTTTGGACAAAAGTCCTGTTGCATTTCAAAGGGAAAAACCAGTAGCTACTGACTTTGAAATGAATGGCAATATCATTTCTTTCAACGTTGTCGGTGCGGAGGCCATGTTGCCACTTGTTATTGACCCAATGCTTATTGGGGCAACCTTAATTAGCAGTATTACTGCAAGTTACGATGTTACAGCAAGCCAAGCCCAACACTTGAATAACAATCAAGTCTTGTTGACCGGAAATTCATATGGAGAAAATGCTCCTATCACTCTTGGGAGTTTTGATACTTCTTTTGCTGGTGGTGTACACGATATTTTTATTTCAGTCTTCAATGAGGATTGCAGCGCGCTTAACTTTTGTACATACCTTGGTGGCTCGTCCAACGATGCCCTTTTTAGAATAGAAATTGCTCAGGACAATTCTTTCTATTTTAGTGGCAGCGCCATCAGCACTCAATTTCCAACCACCACATTCGCTTTTGATGCTTTTTTATCCGGTGTTACAGATGTGTTCATAGCTCATTTAAGTGCGGACGGCACAGAACTCTTAGAAAGCACTTTTATTGGAAGCAGTTCATTCGAACCATACCGAAATGCTTTGGCAATTTCAACCGGAGGCTACACTCCAACTGGCAGCGGATTAGATTTTGCTGGTACGAATCTCTACGGCCTTGCAGGTTCACTGGGCAATTGGCCATCGAATTATCCGCCTAACTATTTTACATATCACAATCTGAGTAGCAGCACCAACACAATAGACTTTCATGTTTTCAAAATGAATGATACATTGAGCACAGTGGAATGGGTTACCAGAATTGGAGGCAGCGGTTCGGAAAATACATGTGACTTGAAGGTGCTTACCAATGGCAACATTGCCATATTCGGAAGCACAAGCAGTACCGATATGTTGATGACTGCTGATGCGTATCAGTCAACTCAAGCAGGCATGAACGATGGCTACATAGCCATCCTTTCACCTGATGGAAGCCAGATTTTGCGAAGCACATATTTGGGTGGTGTGGGTGAAGATGAAATTCAATATTTGGATGAAGATTCTGAGGGAAGACTTTGGTTTTGTGGCGTGAGTAATAGTGAATTGCCTGCTTTTGGTGAAGGCTACATCAACGCTGGCAGTTGGACATATATAGCATGTATGGATAGCACGTTGCAAACACTATATCACTACCATCCAGTTGGTGCAGGCACTGGCAATGACAACATACTTTGGCCATCGGCATTTATGGTGGATGTATGCGACAGAATTTATTTGACCAGTGATTGCGTACAGCTGGGCCTAACGGATGTGCCTCTAACCACTGACGCCCTATATACTGAGGGCGGTTTTTATGCAGCAGTGTATGAACCTGAGATGGCAGCACTGATTTATGGCAGTTACATGCAAGGCGACCACAGGCATGGAGGAGACAATAAATACAACAGAAAAGGAATCGTATATCAGGCGGTATGCTCACACATTAGTCAAAATATTATTTTGCCTGCTTCGGCATATTCCAGTGAGCAGGTCTCTACCTACGAAGGCTCTGCCTGGGTCATCGATTTCGAATCCCCCTCGGTTATCAGCCAATTCAGTTATGCATTGCCAGCCACCATTTGTGTGCCATACGAAATACACTTTCAGAATTACAGCGACAGCGCAGCATACTCTTGGAACTTTGGCGATGGCAGCGGGTGGCAAAGCAACAACGCAACCAATGTGTGGCATGAGTTCAACACACCCGGCAACTACTATGTGCAGCTTGCAGCTACCAATACAGAAAGCTGCAACTACTCTGACACAACAGGCTGGTGGATAGATATTCCCACTGCTGCTTCATCACTTGTAAATGAAACAAACATTACCACAACAGACCTCTGCACACTGCCTATAGATGCAACTCTCGAATACACAGGCAGCGGTGCCGATAGTTTTGGTTGGTACTACAACGAAGTACAGATAAGTGCAGACAGCACATTGTTTTTTACCGCAAGCCAAATGCAAGACTATGAACTGTGGTTAGTGGCTACAGATGATGAGTGCAACTACAGTGATACCATCATTCACACTATAACACCACTGCCTGCGGCTGTGGCTCTGTTTGTAGTAGATGATACGTTGCTCACAGCTATCAACACGGCCACCACATACCAATGGCTGCTCAATGGTGAGCCAATAGAAGGCGCCACACTTATGCAATACGATGCTGAAGAAACAGGAATGTACAGCTTGATAGTGACCAACGAATTTGGGTGCAGCGATGTCAGCGAACAGCAATTGATAGAAGTAGGCATTTCAGAATTACACTCAACAAATGACATTATCAGTTTGTATCCCAACCCAACCAACGGAATGTTGCAAATCACATTTGCAACCGCAGCACAACGACACATAACTATATATGACGCACAAGGAAAAATGGTGATGGATGTGGGCATACATGCTACTCGAAGAATATCTGTTGATTGCAACACGTTGGCTGCGGGTAGTTACAATCTTAGATGCACTGATGAAGTTGGAAATACGGCTACCGGAAGTTTTGTAAAGAGGTGAAAAGCTTCAACGTATCAAATTCACGAATCCCTCCATCTCTACTTTCTCACCGGTACTTGCGCTCACTACCACAGCGCGCCAATTATATACTTCATTGTTGCCATAGTACTCGCCACTGCGTATGTCACCCGTCCAGGGTGTGTTGATGTCTTTGGTCTCAAACACCTTGTCGCCCCAACGGTTGAAAATCTGAAGCAGAAAACGACTGTTGTCTATGTCAGCGCCTTCTACAAAAAACACATCGTTGATACCATCGAGGTTGGGAGTAAATGTGTTGGGCACATACACTTGAAATATGTCGTTGATATCCACGTAGCCTTGCACCATATCGGTGCAGTTGTTCACGTCTGTAACAGTCAAGGTCACAGGATAAATACCGCCAACGCCAATTGGAAAAGTGAAAGTAGGATTGGCCACATTGCTTGAGCCAAGCTGAGGATTGTCGCCAAATTCCCATTCATATTCTGCTATGTCACCCAGTGTCATGTTCTCAAAGAAGATTTCTGTATCCGTGGCATCAGTGGGTTGTGGATCCGGATCGAAACCCGCAATGGGTGGATTGAAACTGGTGAGGTACATTTCCTCAGTATGCGAGTATGCACAGCCAAGCAGGTTTACCACTTGCAGGCTCACATCATACATACCGGGTTCGGCAAAAATCACAGTGATGCTTTCCTGATTTTGTGCGACAGTACCATCGCTTATTGTCCATGTCATGTTGTTGAACAAGGCGGGATCAGTCAAGTTGGTCAATTCAAAATCTGCAGGCCAGCATTGCTGCAAAGTATCGGCAGTGAATTCCACAATTGGTGCAAGTACCACCGTTACTTCCATACAATCAGTTGCCACATAACCGCATGCATCGGTTATGTCCAAGCATACTGTGCCGCTGGCCAAAGGAGTGTGGCTCCCGCCCGAAGGTGAAGATGAAATTGCTGTGCCATCATAACTCCACTGATAGCTATAGCCGGGCTGACCATATTGCTGCTCCAACAGTGCATAA
>JBJXFP010000080.1:0-20885 GCA_046155615.1 Flavobacteriales bacterium
TACATGGCTACATCCATGTCATCATCCTCTTGGAACTTCCACCTGAACCAGTTGACATCAGCGCCAAGACTGTGTCTTTCATTGTATATCAGCTCTCCACCAATGTTCGCGGCACCAACATAAACATCCTCAACAATAACATACCCCAATATTTTTCCACGCAACGCAAATTCGAAATCACCGTTGTCCGAAGCATCGCTGGCCTGCGAAAGCGTTCTTGTCGAACTAACTACGAGGCATGTTATTAATGAAAGTAATCTTCTATTAGGAAAACTCATTTAATCTTCTATCACTAGCCGCGCGTGCATCTCTCTCTTACCATCCTGAACGCGCACTACAAATACTCCGCTTGCAAGATCGCTCAGGTCCAGGTTGATGCCGTTGCTGGATGCGGGAACCACCATGTCTTTTACCAATCGTCCAAACGAATCGTAGAGTTGAACTTGCGCATTGCTGCTCAATCCACCGGAAAACAGAATGCGAGTAGAACTACCGGCAGGATTTGGGAATAGCATCATACCTGCTGTGTTCAATTCTTCTTCGTCAATACGAATAGTCTCGCACCAAGAGTAATAGTCACCCGGTGAACCCTCAAGGCATCCGGCAAACCAATTGAGCGCGCTGTTAACATTAGCAGAACTGTCCAGCAACTCCAGGGTGTAGCCTCCACCCGCTGCTGTAGCAGGCCACGGCTGGTCAGCTCCATAAACCATTGAGAAATAGAGTTTGTCCTCGGCATTGTAAAGCCTCATCATTTCGCCCTGATGATTGAACCCAAACTCAAATCCGCCCACCCGATTGTCCACCTCCGGGTGCTGCTGATCAAACAACTGAGTGTTATTGCTTAGCACAATCATTTCCCCGCCTTGCAGAATTGTCTGATCGGGTATCACAAAGGAGTTGTCCGTGTTGTCATCGCGGAAAATCCATCCTGACAAATCCATAGACTGATCACTTATGTTTCTCAGTTCAATCCAATCGCCAGCATCTGCATTGGTTGCTGACCAAAAATTGATTTCACTGAAGACGATTTGCTCAGTGCATGGCTGGTAAGCCTCGCCCGGTGAACCGAACATGCATCCCGCAAACCAATTCGCAGGATCATCAATGGTTAACAATGGATTCGACAGCTCGAGTGTACGCCCTCCGCCATCAGCCACTTGTGGCCAGGGAAGGCTGTCCAGGTAATTCACGGCAAGAAATACGTCTTGATATTCATTGTACAGCTTAACAGCCCCGCCCGTGGGCGAAAGCGCAAAATAGAACGGGCCAATAAAATTATCTACCTCGGGATATTGTTGCTCAAACGCGTCCATATCGCGAACGATTACCAGGTATTCGTCCGGCATTAATACTGTTCCTTGTGGCAAATCAAAACGCGGTTGATTGGTTTCGCTGGTAACGCTCCAGCCTGTAAGGTTGATGGGCATCTCTCCATAGTTATGCAGTTCAAACCAATCCGATGAGTTTTGGGTTTCGTCTGAATTGTAGTTGATCTCATTGATGGCAACAGTGGTTGGCTGTAGGCTTCCTGTGAAGTATGCAGTAAACTCATCAGAGATATCTACATTAATAACCAAAACAGAATCGCCTTCGGGCGTAAGAATGATGTTCTCAGAAAGCCAATGGTCGAATGAATAGCCCGGATTGGCAATAGCAGTCATAGTCACAGGGATTCCATTAAAATATATACCTGTCCACGGCAGGTTTTCAGGAGTTATCGTGTTCAACTGAATGCGGCCCGCCCCGGCAGGTGACACATTGATGGTTACATCCACCTGGCCATCAAGGTCGAAATTGTCCACCACATGGTTTCGGACTTGCTCGCTGCGGCAGGCTAGTTCCGACTGAAAAATCAAATGATTGTCGTTGAAAGAGTTTAACCACCCGGGCACATTCCACGGATCGCCCCAGCGCTGGTATTCGTTGGCCATTTCCACCACTGTCTGATTAAAGAAGCCATTTTCTATTTCCAACAATTTGGAAGTAGCATATGTAGTATTCATCAGGTCCGCATAGCGGTTAATGAAGTAGTTTTTATACTGCTCATTTTGCAACCCCCTGTTCCACATGGCTATGAAGGGATTGCCTGTTCCCTGGCCCAACATATAGTCGATATGGTCTGAGTAACAGTCCGTCCACGAGTTGGGCTGTAGCGACAATTCCAGGTCTATTAAACAAAACCTCCAACGGTAGTCCGTAGCATCCGAGCGGTATATTTTTATGTTGTTGCCGGGCCAGTCCACGTTGCCCATCCAGGTTTCGCCAATGATGTAGTCGGTATAGTATTTTAGGTCGAAATACTGATCAGTTAGTTCCCAATAGTTCTCATCCTGAGTGTCTATTTGCCAATAGGCATCGTAATCTTCCCAGTAGTGATCCACATCTCCCCTTACTGCCCGAAACACAAAACCATAAAAGGCACTTATTGACAGAATTTCCACGGTGCTTTCTGTTGCATTGTCTTCTATTTTGAATTTCTCTGTATTGAATTTTTCGCGCAATTCATATAGCCCAAAGTATTGTCCGTTTACATATACTGATATGGGTCTCCAGGCCGAGTAATAGTTGTTCGTTTCTCCAGCCATCATCTTCACTTGTGCAGCGTCTTTGTAGGGCAGCGTTAAATACTGATTGCTGCCATTACGCAGGTAAAAGTCGCTGTATACATCGCGGTCCGGCAGGTAGGGGATTATCTCGTACTCTATAGGATCTTCTCCCAGCACACCATCGGTCAGCTTAAGGCGAAACGAGCGCTGCGGCTGTGTTCGGCTACCGCCCCAGCCTCCGTCTTGTATCATTCCGCATGACTGTGAGAACAAAAGTGGATGCGTAGGTATCGAGTCGAAGTATTCCATGTAAGCGGATTTCAACCAATCATTCAAGGGGTTGTCGAAATTGCCATTGGGACCGTAAAGGTTGTTATTATCAGTAACTACAGACAAGATGGGTGTTATATGATTTACGTTGAAGAAGTAAGTGGCAACCGCTGTTGTGCTGGGTATCTTATTAGGCTCAAAGGCGCGTGCGCGTAAAACAGTAGACTGGAACGCGCTGATGGTCTGACCTGTGTAGAGCGTGCTTTCCGTAGTAGGGTCGCTGCTGTCAAGGGTATAATACACCTGCGACTCAGGGCCATTGGGATTGGTGATGGTAACAGAAATAGGTGTGTTGTAAAATCCGGAGCTAAGTGAAAACACCGGCTCATCTGCATACCCTTCAGCAGGCTCAGAGTTATTGTTGGTAGCAGTGGGTGTTGGAGACTGAAACATCGTATTTACTCCATTGCCATCGTTGTATGAACCAATGCTGGTGTCCACACTCTGTAGCGAAAGCGTAATGCTGTCAACTTGCTCCTGATTAGGATCAAAGAGATAAACAGTTTCTCCCGAGCCCGATATTCCAAAATTGCTGTGGTAGTTATATCCTGACTGGTTGATGTACTCATTGGTCAACTCATCGTTGGCCGTCAGGTTCATGTGCACTTCTATGTAGTCATAGGTGATGGCATCGGTATACACTACTTCAAATCCCAGCGACTCTATCATGCCTTCTGTTAATCCTGCTGCTGTCAATTCTTCCGCACGAATCAGCATTTGATGGCGGGCTCCCCAATACCAGTTGCCATAAGGTGCCGGATAACATGTATTGCAATTTTCAAGCGTTCCGTCTCCTATGGTAATCCCGTTCAGCTGCATGTTGGGCCGCCAAAAGGATGTTTCACCAGTACCCGTTTCGCAGGCCCATGTGCCGCCATCAGCATACGAAAAAGTGGTGGAGGCAAATGGTGTTTCCGTTTGAGTAAATACTGAGTTGGTGATGTAGCCCAGTGAGCTGTATGAACAGGTGTTCACTATAACGTTAGAACTGCCGTCCCAATAGAAAGGCTCGGAAAAATCATGTGTATTCCAGCCTGTGGTGGGCACAAAAGTGCCTGTGTTGGTAACAAGTGTAGCAGGCGGGAAAGAATAGCGGTCTTTGCCACTGCAGTAAACAAAGAAGAATTCGCCCGGTTGCAGAATTACAGCAGGCAGAAGCCATTTGTCGGGGACTGCGGGGTCATCCGTAAGGGCATGGTTCACCAGGTTTACTGCCTCAGTGCCTGCGTTGTAAAGCTCCAGCCAATCTTCGTATTCACCATCCTCGTCCGCAATGGTCGAATAGTTTTTGTTGCTGGCTTCGTTGATGACGATTTGTGCATGTGTTGCAACAGAAACCGTCAGCATAAGCGCTGAGAATAGAAGATGCTTGTTGATCATAAAGGACAATAATTTGAAGCGAAAGGGGAAAACGAATGCTTGTATTGCAAACATACTGACCACTGCTGTTCAACAAGACAAAAGATCTACGCAATTACTTTTTTATCTCTAACCATAGAGAACACATAGTTCACATAGTGTTTACTCCATGCTCTATGTGAACTATGTGTTCTCTATGGTTTTCAAGCAAAGCAAAATATGATCCGTAGCCTTATTGCATAAGGGGCTGCGAGTTAATTGATCCGTTAGCACTGAAATAAATGGAGAGTCGCCTCTTTGGCAATCATGCGGAAGAGCTGAGCGCCTATCACTCATACTTCAGAAAAATGCCCGTGTCAAAAGCTGTCCACACACAACACTTCTGCCCGCAGGCTTTCAGGCCGCTGTTAGCCCAGGTATTGCAAGTCTGAAACAGGCTGTACTTGCCGTTTGCTTCATAGAATGCATCCGTTTTGCCGTAGTTAGCATTGGTCTTTATGTGCATGAAGTGCCCCTCGCTGTCTTTCTGAAAGGTATCCGTGCAATAGTTCACCAGCCGGGCGTATTGTTCCCTGCTCACCATTATTTTCTTGCACGTTGCACTCTCCGTCATGTGTGTATAATAGGTGGCATGTATAGCGCTTGACCCCAGGCCAAATGCGGCCTCAAAAGCAGTGGAAGCCTTTAGGTCGGCCCAGGTAGGTGTTTCCAGGTAAAAGCCCTTGTCGCCCCAGCCAAGGGCTAAGTATCGGTACGTAGTGTCTGCCTGCAGGGTGTTGGCATATTTTACCTCAGCACACCAGTCAGCTTCTTCGCATTGGGTGGGCAATACAATGTCGGTGTGCACGCCATTGGTCATGATGTAAATGGCTATTTCCTCCTTTGAGTCGGCCTCCCTGTCCACCGCAATGCGCGAAAGGCAAAACGCTGAAGCCACATACAGCAACAGCAGCCCTATGAAACCCAACAGAATTTTCCCTGTGATTTTTAATGCTTTTTTCATTGGTTCCGGATTGTCCCCATGGAGCGGGCTTGCAGCCATAGCTGTTAGAAACCTTGACAAAGCTATGTGAGCAAAAGGTTTCAGAGGTGTTTAGAGGCGATTTTTCTGGAAATATCTTGCGATATGACTGTCTCAAAACTGTTGTCTTTGATTCCGTTTGGACTTATTGATTTTTTAGAAGTTGAAACGGATGTGAACCATCAGATAAAGAAACTCGATGGCTCGGTATTCCTGATGCCCGACTCTTATTATGACAACGTAGGTTATCGACTACACAGTGTACAGAAGGGAGCAAATGGAGCAAAGTCAGAACTTAAAAACATATTGAATGGAGTTGAACCATCACCCTTCCAATTTAAGAAATGATACAATGAACAAACAAATGAAAACAATCTCAATCATTTTAGCAGTAATGCTTAACGGCTGCCTAACCAAAGTGCATAATGGCGATGTTTACAAACGACCTGATCCGGATGCTTTTCAATTCTGCAATCAAACACTTAGTAAGAAATTCATTGAAGGAAATTGTACCAAACTATATAATACGGCCCAACAAGATAGTAGGTTTTGTACTGAATGCCCAAACACAAGTTTTAGACTAAATAAAGACAGCCTGATATATAGCATAAGACTTGACAGTCTTTCAAAGCACCAGTTTGAAGATTATATGAATAAGTTTGCTTCTGAGTATGGCAAGCCATCAGTAACTCAGCATTTTGATGGTGAATCTTACGGCTGGTCATTCCTGAAGGATGATTTGGACATCATGCTTATTAAAAGCAAAAATGAAATGAAGTCCCGTGATTTTCATTATCAACTAGGCCTACACAAATTTGGGTTGTTTAAATTGCCCTAATGGATAGTGTTCCTATTTGAGGGGGTAACTATGGTAAACCAAGACCCCTCGCAGTTGGATGGCCGTATGCGATTGGGAATAGCGGGCTACAAGCCCGTGCAAGTACCGGAACGGGCTGCAAGCCCGCTCCATGGGGGTGAAACTAGAAAAATAATAACTAGCATAAGACCTACAAAAGGATTTAAACTCCCATAATATTTGAAATGATGAAATTTGAATATGACAAAGATGTTGACGGGCTATATATTTGGTTTGTCGAGAGTATTGAAGATGAAAATGATAGTTATGAAAGTGAAGTATGGCCTGTGGAATTGAATAATGAAATAGGAATACTCTTTGACAGGCGTGGAAGATTATTTGGGATTGAGGTTATGCCAGCTTCAAAGTATTTTGAACAAAGGAAGCTCGATGAATTTTCTGAAGCAAGCTATTAGGGGTAGTGGGTAGTGTTCCAATATGTCACTTCGCATTTTCAAAGCACATAATGCATTGAAAATCAAACATACCATCCAAGTATGAATGAAATTTTGAAACGGCCTTCGGGTCGTTTCTTCGTTTTTGGGTGGTTCTATGGGTCTCTATAGCACTAAGCTCGTTCTTCGTGTTACAATATGTCGCTTATGAATATGGAATGCAGATACTGCAAGGGTTCTTGCATAAAGCGGGGCATCAGAGCCAATGGCTAGCCACTTGCTGCAAACAATGCAGCAAATACCAACAAGCTACCTACACCCAAAATGCCCGCAAGCCAGATTGCACCGGCATGGTAGTAAAACTATTGGCTTGTCCCTGCTAACCAGCAGGGAGTCAATAGCTGCGGCATCAGGGGAATCGCACGTGTGCTGGATATTTCGCCAACCACCGTTCTGAAAAGAATAATCGAAGCCGCTCAATCGCTCCCAAAGCCTGCTCCCATAGCTATGGGCAAGTCATACGAAATAGATGAACTGCGCACTGCTTTCGGCAGCAAGCGCAATCCTGTCTGGATATGCCTTGCAATGCAGGTAGAAACGAGAAGCATCGTGGCCATGTCTGTTGGTTCGCGCTCCAAAAGAAACCTCTCTATAGTAGTTAGAACCGTGCTTAACTCTGAACCAACAAGAGTGATGACCGATGGCCTGGAAATTTACAAGAGCCTTATACCCGCTGTCCTTCATATAGTGAAAGGCCATTGTTGTAATCATATCGAGCGCCTGCCACTATGTGGGTTCAATCTGTCACTCAGGACTTCGCTCAAAAGACTTTCTCGCAGAACCATTTGCTATAGCAGGTCGCGACTCATGTTGTTGTATTGCGTAAGATTGGCTTGCTCCTTCTTGCTATACCCCAATCGCTTTAGAGACTCTGGAAGAGTCAAATGTTGGTAGTAAGAACAATGCATAAAACCCAATGCAAATGATTCCTTCCGCAATCCATTTCACATCTTGTCTTCGTTATACTAAAAAAAATCAACTCTGCCTACACCTCAAGTTCTTTCTTTGCTGCTCACGCTACACCCTTGTCCGAAATACTTCTATTCATACCTCCACTTACGCAGCTAAACACCCCCTATCCTGCCACAGCCTACTTGAGTGGTTTTTTGAAACAACAAAAAATTGCAAGCAGACAAGGGGATTTAGGACTTGACTTAGTGCTTGAAGTTTTTTCAGAGAATGGACTGAAAGCCTTGTTCGATGAAATTGAAAAGAAAAATTTTCAATTGTCCAATACTCTGCAGAACATATTGAGCAACCGAACCATGTATGAGACCACCATTGATTCGGTTATTTCTTTTCTTCAGAATAAAAATTATACCCTGGCATATCGCATCGCCACTCGCGAATTTTTGCCCGAAGCATCTCGCTTCAATCAGTTGAGCGATTTGAGTTTGTTTTTCGGCAGCAATGGTGTGCAAGACAAAGCGCGCTACTTGTGCACTCTGTATCTGGAAGATATTTCTGATTTGATACAAGCCACGATAGGGCCGCATTTTGGTTTTTCGAAGTATGCTGAGCGTATAGCACGCACTGCTGTTTCGTTCAAGCCGATTGAAGATGAATTGGAAAAGCCAAACAATTACTTAGACAATTTGCTAATAGAACAAGCAGCTAAATACTTTGAAAAGCAAGTGCCCTTGCTCGTTGGCTTTACAGTTCCATTCCCCGGCAATTTGTATGGCGCACTCAAAGTGGGGCAATGGATAAAGCAACATTTTCCTGAAACGAAAATTGCCATAGGTGGCGGATACGCCAATACAGAGTTGCGGGATTTGTATGAGCCTGCAGTATTCAACTATGTTGACTTCATCACTCTGGATGATGGCGAAGTGCCACTGCTCGCACTTTACAATCATTTGAAGGATGCAACTGCGTATCCTCATTTGAAAAGAACACTCACACTTCGTGATGGAAAAGTGACACAGATAAACACCTTGCTTAGTGGCGAAACAAAACATGCTGTGCTACCTGCGCCTACCTACCAGGGCTTGCGGCTGAAGGAATACCTCAGCATGTTTGACATGCCCAACCCTATGCACCGCCTTTGGAACGATGGGCGCTGGAACAAACTGACCATTGCACGTGGATGCTATTGGAAGAAGTGTTCCTTCTGCGACATTTCGTTGGATTACATAAGTCGTTTTGAGCAAGCGCCTGCTTCACAATTAGTGGACAGAATGGAAGCACTGATAGCAGAGACTGGCGAAACAGGTTTCCATTTTGTAGATGAAGCTGCACCGCCTTTGGCCATGCGCGACTTAGCTATCGAAATTCTAAAGCGCGGTGTACAAGTGACGTGGTGGACGAATATTCGGTTTGAAAAGACATTCAGTGAAGACTTGTGCAAACTGCTGGCTGCTTCAGGTTGCATAGCAGTAACCGGTGGCCTTGAGGTGGCAAGCGACCGGCTGCTTGCACTGATGGAGAAGGGAATCACAGTGGAGCAAGTGAGCCGTGTGTGCAAAGGCTTTCGCGATGCCGGCATATTGGTGCACGCATACCTTATGTATGGTTTCCCTACGGAGACAGAACAAGAAACCATTGACTCGCTGGAGGTGGTGCGCCAACTGTTTGAAAACAATTTGTTGCAATCGGCATTCTGGCATCAGTTTGCCATGACGGTGCACAGCCCTGTGGGCATAGCTCCCGAAAAATATTCAGTGATTAGAACCGGACCAGTGTTCGAAGGCTTTGCAAACAACGACCTATACCACGAAGACCCGACAGGTGCGAAGCATGAAAAATTTTCGGACGGACTGAAGAAGGCATTGTACAACTACATGCACGGCAAAGGCTTTGAATTGCACCTGAAAGATTTTTTTGATTTTCTTGTTCCGCATACAGAGGTGCCTAAAAAAACCATTGCGAAATACTTGAACAAGACCCAGCATGAATCGCCTGGCAATGCAGGATACAGACTGGCCTGGCATGGGGTGCAGGTGAAACTGAACATGCAATCGGGTAGGGCAGAGGTGCTTTTCATTTCGCCACGGAGAGCAGTGAAAATTGAAATGCCACTGTTGATTGCTCAGTTCATTGCTGAACATGCACAGCGATTCGAAATCATACAAGCTGATGTGCTTGAACTGAATGAAACGATAGAGAATTTTGCAAAGTTGACCAATACAAGTAAGGATGGAATAGTGCAAAGCACCTGGTGGAAGCTGTGGCGGAATGAAGTGGTGTGGGTGATTAAGAGTTGAGTGCTTGAATATGAAATAGCTTGACTCATTAGGAGACCACCATAGACTCTCACCGAAGGAATAGGTTGATTCAATTCCATGATCATGAAGTGTAAGGCCATGTTGTAGTCAGGCATTGATTGGTTCTTATGTGCCCAATGGTGCGGAGGATTTCCATTTAAATAAAAGAAATCCACCTGCAACAATTGTGATCACAATGGCTACGCCAACCCACTCCTGCTTTCTGTTTCTTTCATCAAGTATCAGCATTCCGTCATCATACGCATAGCGCAAGCCCGTGTATCCATGCAGGTGAATGCTTTGCTGAGCTTCGAGTATTTCTACATACTCATCGGCATCGGTTATGTTTTTCATATACCATTCACCTGCATTTCCGGGTACTGAAATTTGAATCAGTGGCTGTTGACCAATCAGAATAGCAATGCAAATGGCCATGGCTGAGAGTGTCAAGCTGATGATGGCAACCGTTAGATATGTCTTCTTTTTCATATGGATGGTGTAGAATTGTTAATAGCAGAATCACTGGTTTATTTCACAAACCATTGCCAGTTGCACTTCCAATATATCAGGGGTATGATGGGTGTGTCGAGGTCAAGCTCTGCAATGGGCGAATGAATGCCACTGTACTTCATGATGCCCGCTCCCAATTCAAATGTGTAGCTCGCTTTTTTATGGCGCGATTTAAAACTCTCTCGTGCCCAGCCAATCATATACATGGTTTCATCATATCTGTCGGTCATGGTTTTTCCAATTTTTAGGGATAGTCCGTTGCGGTATATTTTGTCTTTGTCACTTCGGTACGATTCGCCAAGAAAAATATTCACTCCACCTGCCAGCATGAGTGGAAAGGTGAATTCCCTATCAGACGATTTGTTGGTTTGATTGCCCCAAGGGTCATATTCAGAATATTCTGTTTCTATAAGTGTGGGCCTTAGAAACAAACCGGCTTCCAGCGCCAATTTTCTATGCGGATAAAAGCGTACGGGCACACCAACCACACCACCTCCACCAAGGCAAATTCCCAGACTTACCTTACCTCCAAAGAGTTTCATGTCTGGCTTTTCTTTTTTCAATGAAGTTGGTTGAATTTCTTCGCGCGTTATTTTTTCTATTTCATCATAGGTGAATACAAACAGACTTCCATCTGCTGTTTTTATTTTCAATTGTAGGGGTGGAGTTTGCTCTATGATTTGTCCGCGTATCACACTTCCGTTTTTCAAGGTGAGCAGATCTACTGTAGTCTGAGCGCATAGAGTTGCGATGAAGCCAAGCATGGCAATAAGTAGTAGTGACTTTTTCATAGTAGTACTTGTTTTAAATGGTGATTTGAATTTGTAAAGTGTTTTGTGGTCGCAGAATTCATTTTATCCGTTTCCTCGCACTTTGCATTTTGTGGGTTATTCATTTTGTTTTTTTTGAACGACCCAAACATGCCCATTTCCAACATGGCCTGTCAACGGCCAGAATTGGTACTAATGACTACCTGAAAAATTTGCCTTTTTGAACAATACCTGACTTGAAGGCTTTCACTATTGCTTCCTGTGTACTGTGTACTTGCAGCTTTTCGAATATCCTGCGCATGCTCTTGTTTACACCATGGGTGGTGATATGCATAGTGTCGGCTATCTGCACCGGTGGATGTCCATTGCATAGCAGTTGGAGTGTTTCCATTTCACGTTCTGTCAGTCCGAAGTTGATGCGTTGCATCTGCATGCCGTTGCGCACGTATTCGCGTATCTGCAATGCGATGGATGGTGGGAACTGTGTGCCACCATTGTATATGATGCGCAGGTAGTCAGCCAGCTCAAGCCTTGCAGAATCCTTGCTGATGTAGCCCGCAGCACCTGCAAGAAAGCAATTGAAAATGGTAGCACCATCCTGATTGCCGGTGTGCATTACTACTTGAATTTCCGGAAAGGCTGCATGAAGTATGACCAAAGCATCGTAGCCATCAGTACCGGGCATGTCTATGTCCATGAGCACTACGTGTGGTTTGCACTGCGACACATCTGCCTCAGCACTGTTAGCATCAGCAAAGGCACCGGCCAATTCAAATCCCACTTGCTTGGTAAACCATTCTGCTAGGTTGGAGCGCTGCACCGTGTCATCTTCGAAGACTGCTATTCGTATGCTATCCATTTCCATCTTGTGTGTGTCTTATATGAAGCAAACGTAGGTGCCAAATTTGGCTTGCGCCAGTACTAATTTAAGTACCTGGCATAGTCAGCCTTACCATAGTACCCCGGCCGGGTTGAGAAATTATTTTTAAAATGGCCTGCGTTTCAGCAGCTCTTTTTTTCATGTTTCTAAGACCTACTGAATTCTTTTTTTCATCGGGGTCAAATCCATTTCCATTATCATTTATTTCAAGATTTAGCATTTTTCCATCGAGCCACCACTTGATAGAAATGAAAGAACAGCCCGAATGATGCACGGCATTCAGCAACGACTCCTGAAAGATGAGAAAGAAGTTGGTGCGCTTGAATGAATTGAGTTCTATGTCAGCAGTGGAATCAGCCGGGTGCGAAATGTCAATTCGAATTGTTTTCGGAATGCTTCTGTGGATCAATTCAGCCATCTCCTCACTAAGGCCAGAAAGATTTTTGTTTTGAGTTGCATATAAATGAGAAAGACTCCGCACCGATTGACTCACGTTGGAGAGAGCGGTTTCTGCAAAATTCAGTTTGTCATTCAATCGGGTGAATGTGTTTTGTTCCAAGTCCATTTTAGCGGAAGCAATGGTGCCAATCACTCTGGACATTTTGTTCTTCACTTCATCATGCAGGAATCTGTTCAACTGGTCTTCCTGTTCGCGTTCGAAGGTGCGCTGCTTGTTTTTGATGCGTTCGCGCATCAGAAGAATCAGAAACAACAACGCAACAATGAGCAGAACCGAAAGAATTTTGAACCATATAGTCTGGTAGTAAGCCGGCAATATGATAATCTGCATTTCGCGGATTTGATTGCTCCAAAGCCCATCGTTGTTGGCACCTTGCACCCTAAGGGTGTATTCACCCGGGTCGAGATTGGTAAAGGTGATGAACCTGCGTGTGCCTGTATGCTGCCAACCATCATCATAGCCCAAGAGCTGATATCTGTAAGTGTTTTTTTCAGTTGCTGTGTAGTTGAGCAACACAAACTCAAAAGAAAAAGTGGACTGTTCGGGTGTAAGCACAATCGAATGCGTATAGTTGATAGAGAAGGGCATTACCGAGCTACCTGCTATTTGTGATTGATTGAACAATTGAAAATCCGTGAACACAACATTCCCTTCAAAGGTGTTTTTGCGAATACTGTCAGGATGAAAGCAATTCCATCCATTGGTGCCTCCGAAATACATCCAGCCATTGTTGTCCTTGCAATATGAGCCTGAGTTGAATTCGAAACCTTGCAGTCCGTCAGATGGTGTGTAGTTGGCAAATGTTTCTGTAGTCACATCGAAAGAGCAAATTCCATAGTTGGTACTAATCCACAACTTGCCTCTTTCATCTTCCAATATACCATAAACAATGTTGTTTGGTAAGCCATTGCGTGTGGTGTACTTCTTTATTTCTTCTGTTGCAGGATCAAGCCTTAAGAGTCCGGCTCCATAAGTACCGAACCATACAATATCCTTAGTTGATATGCAAATGGTATTTACCCAATTGGGACCAATTTCTATTTTTTCTTTAGATGCAATGAGGAATTGTTTTCCAACTATGCTGGAGTCAGCATAATTGTAATTCAGCTTTAGCAAGCCTGCTCCGTTAGTACCGGCCCACAGCGTACCATAGTTGTCTATGGCAAGTGATCTTATGTCATTGGCTCCTATTTCTTCAAGGCCTATTATTTCCTCGAAAGTGAAGTGAGCGAAAGATCCTGATTGTTTGCTGAAGCGATCAATACCGCTGGTTGCAATCCATATATCATTCTGTTGGCCATGTGCCATAGCACCTATGCTATAGTTGCCACTGGCATTTGGGTTTTCTTTATCAGGATGATAAAGTTTGATGAATTGGTTTGAATAATCATAGTTGACTATTCCATATTTTGAATAGCCAATCCAAAGAGTGGTTTCATTACTTTCAGGAAGAATAGCTCTTATGCCTATTTCCTTATTTTTCAGTTGGGCAAAAAATTCCAAATTTGGCAGTGGGAGATATTCCAGTTTCCTTTGGTCAAACCGAACGAGACCATAGGTGTCAGTACCCAGCCAAACCTGATGGTCAACTGTGGTTGCCATAGATCGAATCTTGTTGATCATAAGTGAAGCAGCAGATTGGGCTTCGTTCTTGAAGTGTCTGAATTTTCTTTCATTGCGATTGAAATAGCCTGCACCTGTAAATGCACCAATCCAGAGCGAGCCTTCTTGGTCAATAAAAATATCGTTCACCAATCCGATGGCGGCAGATCCTTTCATGCCCGACAAGGAATTGGTTCTGTTGAGTATGCCAGTGTCTCTTGCAATGTGATAGAGGCCATCTGATCCGCCCAGCCAAACATCGTTGCCATGAATAATAAATTGTCCGCGCAATGCACCGGGTTCAAATTCCCATTTAGCTATAACTCCGGATATCAAATCGAAATGGACAATATGGTTGCCAAATCGGGTCCAGTAGGTATGGTCATTGTCCATCACCATTTCACTACCTCTTATTGCACCGTCAATTCCAGTTGAAAAAAGTTTTGAATCGAGTAATACAAATTGTTCGTTTGCATGCACCTCTTCAGGCACATAACGCCAAACTTTTCCAGTCTCGTCATACAACCAGATGTTTTTGTCCGTATCCTCACACAACCATCTTGTGTTGGCTAAGTTTAGTTCCTGTTTTTCAAATTCCCATTTCTGAATCAGCTTCAAAACTACATTTTGGTCAGCCAGGGGTACTATGGCACACTTCCAAAGATTGGTTTCGCTATCGGTTACCCACAAATTACCGTTGCTATCCACGAGGTAGTCTTTTACATTGTCGTTTCTTATTTCAGGAAAAAGCAAAAAGTTGTCGAATCGCTGTACCTTTTCTGTGGCGAGATTCATACGGCTGAGGTGACCCGCGTATGACCGCATCCATATCCCATCGAAAGAATCGATTTGGAGGTAGTTTACATAATTCGCACTCAAACTCAGGGTGTCATCTTCGGAATGTCTGTATGCTTTGAATCCATATCCGTCATATTTATTCAATCCATCTTCAGTCCCAAGCCAGATAAAACCTTCTTTGTCCTGTATGATGTCCAATATTGAATTTGATGACAGGCCATCGCGGTCAGTGAAATTCACAAATTCAATTTGCTCACTTTGTGCGAAAATTTGAATTGACCACAGTGTAAAGCCAAATAATATTTGATACTTGAGCGGCACGGTCAAATCTAATTGAGGGTACACATGAGTTTTTCAAGAAAAGGAGCACTTTGAATATCACATACACTGTGAATGGTCTTTGCAAATTCACTCTTATAGATTACGAAAAATGGAAATTTTGTAGCCTCATTCCCTCACCACTTTCACTACCAGCTCTTCCATTTGCAGAAAGTAAACACCGTTCTCCAACAGCGATAAATCTACGGTGGTGATTTTGCTTGAAGTGTTTGCGGCAGCTATCTGCGCTTATAGACTTGCTTCCTGTGATCCACTTCAATAACAAGTACCAGTAGAATGGCATCTTCGATGGTGTAAATAACTCGGTAGTCGCCTATTCTGATTCAGTAACCCTCCACTCCCGACAAATCTACATAGCCAGAAGGGCGCGGGTTGTTTGCCAGTGCTTCAATCTTGCTGAGGATAGGGCCTGCAATGTGGTCGCTCATTTTATTCAACTGCTTTTGAGCGCTCTTAGATATTTCAACAGTGTACTTAGGCAACTTTCCTTTTTGTACGTTGCTTCTTGTATTCAGCTATTGTTATGCTGCCTTTTCTTCCCTCCTTCACAGCCTTCTTAAACGCAATAACATCGTGCTTCATTTCTAACTCTTCGCACATGGCCTCATATTCCTTTTTGCTTATCACAATATGCTGCGTGCTTGCTTCCATTTTCGCTCCTTTCATTCGTTGAATGAATTGACTGAAAAAATCCAAGTCGTCTTTCGGTATGTCTACTACCAGTTTCATGGCATTAATTTTTTTGATTCTTCAAAATAATCTCACATCCTCACCCCCTCCTTCAATTTCATAATCTGCTCCAATGCATCGAGCACCATATCGATGCAAATGACAACGAATGAACCTGCCACTGCGCCTTTTATGACGTAGTCAATGGCTTCCGTTTCTTTTCTGAAAATTTTCATCTTTTTTGTTTTTGATTACCGAGTATGTGCCTTGTATTTCTATCGCATGACTTCAAATTTTCGAAATTCGTCTCCCACTCTCAGAAAGTAAATTCCACTACTCATATCAATTGTATCGATTGTGTTCATCTGTGATTTGAGTAATATCCTTTTTACTAAACGCATATCAGCAGCATAAATCTCCACATAAGTATTTATCAATTTTGAATGACAACTCAGGTTTAAGTATGTGCTTGTTGGATTCGGAAAAATGAAAAAGGCAGCTGAATTATTTTCTTCTTCAATGCCAATGCAATCATCCACTACAATATTATCGGCTGCTGTTCCGCTGCATCCGTCATTGTTGGTATAGTTGTAAGTGATGGTATATGTGTTAGCGGTGTTTGTATTCAATTGGTTTCCGTTAACTGAGTTGCCGCTAAATGTACCTCCAATAGGCAGGCCACCATTGAGTGTGTACGGCATTTGATTGAGACAAAGACTATCATCTAACAGCGTCAATGACACTACCGGGTTTTCATTCACTACCACATTTACTTCATCCAAGTTGGAGCACCCAAATGAATCAGTGCCTTCTACTGAATAGGTCTGATTGGAAGCTGGACTAACAGTAATAGAGTTGGAAGTTTGATTGGTACTCCAGATATAAGAAGCTCCACCAGATGCCAACAATGTTGTTGACTCACCATCACAAATTTGTAAATCACCACTAATGTTAATGGCGGGTAAGTTGTGTACTTGAATCAATGAGCCAGCAGTATCGGCACATCCAAATTCATTTTCATATATGTAGAAAAGCAAATAGTATCCTGCGCCAAAAGCAGGATCAAAGAATTCATTCAAAGTGCCTTGACCAATGAAGTAGCCACCAGCTGGAGTACCTTCTTCTATTAGTACCATTGGGTCGTTAACGCACATGTCAGTGTATGGAAATTGCCAAACGACTGTTGGAGTTGGATTTACTGTCCATGAAACTGACGCTGAATTTTGACAGCCATATTCGTCCGTTATTGTAACCGAATTACTTCCTGATTCGGTAGCAATAAATTCAAAGTTGTTTGTGTTTTGTCCTGTGGACCAGGCAATGATTTCCGCATTGCTCACATGCAATTCTATAGTGCTGCCTTCGCATGCAACATCAGGACTTGCATAGGCATTAATAAAAGGCGCATTATGAACTTCTACTTCGATGCTGGCCTCACCTGTGCCACATCCATCTCCTTCTACAATATAAGTAACCGTATGCACACCGGCACCCGCCACCGAAGGTGAAAACATATTGCCACTTACACCATTTCCAAAAAATGCGCCTCCTTCAACTGTAGTCAATATTTCTTCAGCATCATCATAAATGCAGTAGTCAGACTGTATTCCGGACAAAACAGGATTCGCTCCATCAGGCAACTCATCTATAGTGAAAGTATCTGTACCTGTGCATCCAAATTCATCCGTTCCTGTTACCTCCCAGATAACATCTGCAAAAATTATGTATAACACACTTGCACCATTGGGCTCCGCATTTCCGGTCCATTCATAAGTGCTTGCGCCCGTAGCATTGAATATGAGCGTGTCACCATCGCAACCCGATTGAATCTCTTCTACCACGTTTACCATTGGATTGGGATGTACCAAAAAGGAAATTTCTACAGTGTCACTTGGGCAGCCCTCAGGAGAAAAACCATATAATGAGTAAGTAGTAGATTCATCAATTTGGAAATAGGCTCCTTGGCTGACCGTAGGTGGCTCTTGCGTCAATGGCCATTGCGCATCTGTTGTTACCAGTATGGCTACCTCATCTCCTTCACACACTTCTGAGCCGGTGCCTACAGCGGACATGGAAGGAGCAGTTCCAACGTTCAAAGTGACAATGGTTGAGATGGCCGAAAGCTCATTGCTATTGGTAACATAACAAATGTATGTTCCTCCCATATCTTCTGTAATATTTTCGAAGGTTAAGTTGGAATTTGTTTCTCCAGCGAGTAGGACAAAGTCGCGAAACCACTGGTAAGTGTATTCATCGGAGCTTGTGCTCGCAGACACGCTGATGCTGTTTCCTTCACAAGCTGTTTCGGTTTGTGAGGTCGCAATTACACTTATTTCATTTGGTATATGATTAATCCAATAAGGCTCTGCCCCATATTCAATCGTAGTTGCGGTGAACATGATTTTATCTCCAACTATGCGTGGGCTTTTAGGAAATGATGTCTGAGTTCCGGGCCATATATCTGCCAATAATTCTGTGGTAGAAGTGGTACCGAGTGTCTTCCAAACTTCCCTTCCATGCACGCCATCATCTGCTATATAATAGGCGTTGCCATCGGCAAAATAAAAGAGAGTTGGATCAGAACTTTCGGGCCCGGGATTAATATCGTACAACAATGAAAGCGTGTTGGTCTGTGAGTCATAAATCACCAATTCATTTCCCGCTCCGGGATAGTCATAAGGGAAAATAAGTTTGGTACCGATACCCACCAGATGATTCCAATTAGACTCCAAGTCGCTCGGCAATGGCATTTCGAAGGGATGAAAGAACTCATCGCTGAGGGTGTTGTATCCAAGGATATTCATATCATCGCCTGCATCACCAAAATATGTAACAGTGTCAAGCGCATACATGAAAGGTCCACTATGAGCCCAATTGGAATACAATTCTCCCCATGGTGAATAATAGACCGTTTGACCATCGGAATCATATCTGCCGGAATTTTCAAATGGCTCTCTACCGATGATTGCCCCCACACCGAGGTCTGGGTTATTCAACCGCCCACCTCCGACCACCCCTCCAAATACAGGACCCCATGTGCCCAAATTGGGTGGAAAGGTCTGGACAATGGAGTACATCGAAAATTCATTGCCAGTATTTGCTATGAAGTTAACCTCATTACCATAGGTGCTGCAATGAAAAAACATAGGATTTAAAACTGAGCCTACGTTCACCAAAGCATCGGTAGAATTATTGATTGCCTTTATAGAATTGTTATTAGCCGTGAAATAAACAAAGTCATTACAAGCCGCCATGTTATTGATGTTTGACGATGCTGTTCCAGCATTGATGTCAGTCAGTCTGAATGTACCCGCATCGCTTCCATCAGAGCGCCACATTTCTTCACCATGCAGATATGTAGTTGCCTTAAAATATACTTTGTCGCCTGAAGCGGTCAAGTCTTTTGGAAGCGAAGAGTCCTCGCCTGTAACAATGTCCTTGGTGAGGTGTGTGCCTGCCTCTGTTCCATCAGTTGCCCAAACCTCATCTTCATAGTCATAATGGTCGCCTATGAAATAAAAAGCGTTTGATGTTTTTACAAAATCGTGTGCATCAGAACCATCGAATAAACCGACATAATTATTTTCTTCTACCATTGTTATCACTCCGGTTGATTCGTGAATGCGGTAATAATGTGGCAATTCACTAGGAGCATTCTCAGTAAACATGCATTGACCAGCGTATAGAAATAATGGAGCCAGATAAAGGTCTATAGGAAAGTCAAGCATTACTGTGCCACCAACGCTGCCATCTGTTCTCCAAAATGTATCCTCAGCATTCTGGTCATATGCCTGCAAATACATGTGCCCGCCACAAGCCTGAAAATCTCTGTAATTCGTACCACCATTGTTGGGCAAATCTGTCATCCAGATTTGTGTGCCAACAAGGGTTCCGTTAGTTCGCCAAATGGCCGCACCATCTTCCAATGGTTGAATGAAGTAGACATGACCATTGAATGCTTCCAACTCAATCGGGTAAGTTCCAAACTCTATATCCGGAGATAAGTCTGCAAACAAATCAGTACCTGCAATAGTTCCGTCACTGCGCCACAGTTCATAACCTGAGTCATAAGCAAAGCCCTTGAAATACACATAGTCACCCAAAACTGTTAGTTCGAAGGCCCATTCATATTCAAGCGCTAACAAAGTACTTATAGAATAAACAGCATAAGTTCCCAAAGGGGTTCCATCGGTAACCCAGAGCTCGTAAATTACATCACTAAAATCATAAACTACTTTGCTGAAATACAATTTGTCATTGTGAACCAGGTATTGCTGATAGCCTGCTCCATATTGGATTTCGGTTAGATAAGTCATTGTGATTCCATCAGTAGACCACCACTCCTCATTGAAAAATTCATCAAAGTGTTGTATAAGTAGTTTGCCGTTCACAACGTAGGCAAGATTACCAGTATCATATGAAGCTCCTACGTCAGGAAAATCATAAAAGAAAGTGGCTTGTAAGTCACCCGCTTCATATTTATAAATACCAGTTTCATGATTGGGATCTATCTCATCGTATTCTTGAGTGATGAACAATGTTTCATCAAGTACCGCAAGATGTGTAAGCTCACGGTAAACTGTATTGGCCGCAACTTCCACTTCTTCATGTGCGGTCAAAAACTCACCATCAGTGGTCCAAATTTCAGTACCGCTCACAGGCATATCCACTATGAACAAGAGTTGATTATTAAAGACAACAAATTCTCTTGGATTAGAGCTTGCCTCTTCGGGATTTATATCTGCCAGCAGATAGGTGCCTTCATCAGTACCATCGCTTCGCCAAAGCTCACGACCATGATATATATCGGTATAGCTGAAATACAAAACACCATTGAACTCAATGCGTTCGCCCGGACCATAACCATTGTATGGCGGGTTGTTGACATCTTTCAATAATGTTGGTTGAGCAATGCCTAAAATCGAGATTTGAAAAAGAACAGAAAGTAGAAGTAATCTAATCATTTTATAAATTTTGAAAGTGTCACAATATGAAAAAATCCATACTAATTGAAACATTGAAAATCTCATTCTTCCTATGAAGATTCGGAGCACAAATTTAGCTTCTCATCACACCCTCAC
>JBJXFP010000179.1:0-6142 GCA_046155615.1 Flavobacteriales bacterium
GATGGATTTGCATGGATTTGAATTTCATTTTTGACAAGAAAAGCATATTGGATTTACAAGGATTTTTTTAGATGGTTGTCGAAGACCTTTCTTCTTATTTCGGGCTTCTTGCCAAAGTTCAGTAAGAGGCCGACTTCAATCTGAGTCGCTTTGAGATAATTGATGAGTTGGAATTCGTCTTCTTCACACAATGTTTCGCTTGCTTTCAATTCAACCACTATTATTTCATTTACAATAATGTCTGCGAAATACTGCCCAACCTTTTCACCATCATAAAAAACCTCAATTGAATATTGTTTTTGAACGAATAAGTTGGAAAGTATTAGTTCATGCGCCAATGCATTTTCATAAACCTTTTCCAAGAAGCCGTATCCAAGCGTGTTATACACTTTGTAAAAAGCCTTGATAATTATTTCTGAAATCTCTGAATGTTTCATAATCCGTTTTTATCCGTCCAATCTGTGTCATCCGTGTTCCATCACACGCATTGTCAATTGCCGTTCGATTTCCTCGATGTAGTACGAACCCTCAGCCGCATTCAACGCTTCGTTCAAATAACTTTCTTCTATCAGCAAGTGCTGCACATTTCGCGCAAGTCGCAATGAGTTTTCGTTGTTCAAGTCTCCATCGTGTGGTGTTACACATACTGCATTTGCACCACCAAGTATTGCACTCATTGCCTGAGTAGTGGCCCGAAGTAGATTGCTGTTCGCATCTTCCTTGTCTTGCGCTAACATGGAAGTGCCAGCGTAAATAAAGCATTGCTTGCTGCACTCATGCGCTGGTTGGTACTTCTCCACAACCTGCGCCCAAAGCTTTCTGAAAGCCCACAACTTTGCCATCTCCACAAAGTAGGATGAGCCAACGGAGAAACTGAATTGAATCATTGCGCTTGCATCATCTATCGAAATTCCTGATGAGGTGAGCCTTTGCAATAAATCATTGCCCCGTGCAAGTGCAGTTGAAAGTTCCTCAACAGCATTGGCTCCGGTTTGATGCAGGCTTATCACTTCCACCACCAATGTTTTGAAAAGACTGAAATGTTCCTTTGAAAAATGTGCGAGCTTCAAGAATTCATCATCACTGATGCTATTGTCAAACGCATTGAAGAACAAAGAGCCTTGCAATGTTTTGGTTGAGATGCCTTTCTCATTCGCCCTTTCAACCAACCACTGAGCCAGGGCCAATGGGTTTTTATCTCCGCGTAAATGCACTGCGATGTATTCAAACAACACATCTTTCATCACCACATCCAGATCTTCTCTACTTGAAATGGCTATGTTGATGCCAATGGAATTTACACCACCATTGAGCGACTGAAGCACCATACGGTTTACCTCCTTAACATCGGTTCCTGTTGCTATTTCGTGGATAAGCCAGCTCTTGGCTGTTGGCTGATGGCTGATGGCCAAGGCCTGTTCACCGGTGACTGGCAACTGACTACTGGCCACTAAATACGGTTCAAGTACCAGCCCATTCTTATCCTTCCAAACAATAGATTCATAGGACTTTTCACCCAATTCCTTTTGCACGAGTTTCTTCCATTCATCGAGGGATGATGGTTTGAATTCATCGAAGTCGAGTTCTTTCATTGGGGTCAAACATATTTGTATTCTTTCTTTGCCCTGTTGCTTTTCATTCCAATTGCAGTATTACCTCACAAATCCCCTAGGCCTTAAACGATGGCTTGTCATCTTGCAAATTGCAATTGCCTCAATGTTCTTCTCAACTGAGAGCATTTGTCAATCTTCTGATAGTGTTTATACTTCCAAATCATATGGGAATCATAGCTGGTTTGTTGCTCAATGGTCTTCATCCTATACATTGTCCAAAACCCCAATGGCATGTCATGGAAATCAATGGACGCTTGGATTTAATGTTGCTCGGTTTTTTACTCAGAATGCTTCTGTATCCGTTGTCCTTGACCTTAAGCCTAACAGCGGTATCTTTCCTGGAAGGCATCACCAAGGTTTTGATGAAGCATTCAATAGGTATTTAAACTTCGGTGTAAGATCGCATGCTGACAGTGCGAGAATAGAAGGTCTTCAAGATGTTATATCTGGAGGAGACTTCTGGCAGACTTATGGAAAAATTGGAATATTCATTTCACCATTTGCCAGCAAATTCGAAAGCATTTATTTAAAAGCTACCAGAGGAAACTGCAACTATGAATTGCTTTTAGATTATCCATTAGACCCCTCAATAGTGGAATTTGAAGATCAAGACTTCATCGATTTCAATGTCAGAAATGTTTTCTCTCTTGAACTTGGTTTTGCACCAGTTGACTTGTTCAATGATAAGAGAATTTCATATGAGCATTGGACAAGGCATATTTTCCTGAGTTGCTATTGGAATAGAAATGAATTAAAGACAGCCTCAGTTCAGTCGCTTGGTTTAAGGGAGTTTCTCAACCCAGCCTTCTTTTCGGAGTATGGAACAATTGACTATTTCGGATTCCGCATCGGGATTGGCATTTGGTAGCCTAACTAATTGCACCCATCTAAAAGCGCCTGTCCACCGAAGTAGAAAAAAACCAACCAGCCAATTCCTTTGATGAGGAAGAACAGAAACCCTGCCCAGCCCAATCGTTTTAACCAAAGGCGTGTTTTGGATGCGGGCTTTTGAGTGCTTGCCCCTGCTTGGGCAGCAGGGGGATTGGTGTCTTGAATGGTTTCCATAAATGCCAGGGAGCAAAAGTCAGCGATTGTACAATTATTTGTTATTCAAATTTTTGTTCAATTTGCCCCAATCCCAAGCATAAAATAAATATGAAGAACTCTGCAAATCTGTATATCCAAATGAAATCACTTCAGCCTTTTGTTTGTAAGCATGAATAAGTAAGTCATCAGGATCCAACTTCCCAATTACACCATTATCTTCATAGAGGACTGATACTTGATGACCGAAATGAATGATTGTTCCGGCCTTCAGTGTGTCGGTCTGAACCAGCCAATCAGTTATTCGGTGTGGGCCAGCGTACGGAACAGAATAACCCATTCGCCTCATTCCATATACGGCTAGCTCCGCGCAGTCAACGGCCAGCCTGTTATCGCTTTGATGCCCTATAAGTTGGCAATTCCTTGGTGGTAACACAAAAGGGACATTCAAGAGCTCCTCCAAGTATCCTAAATAATTGCTTTTCGATGTAACCACCACCTGAATGATTTCTCCGTGAAAACTTAAAAGGTCAGTTGGAATCTGAATGGTATCAGGCGGCTGATTGGATAGGATAACGTAATGTGTCCCTAAACCAAGATTACTAGCAATTAGAGTACGATCCAAAGTTGTTTCCTTCCTAAGACAGATGTCATGTAGTCCATACAATTGGACGTCTACATTATAGCAGAATTGAAATAGAAAAACTGAATCGTAAGGCGTGAAGTTCAAATCACTGAGTAATAGCGTATCCAATATGGAGCATTCCACAGTAGCAAAAGCGCTGAGGTTTTGTTCTGATACTTGAGCACTACCACTTAAGAAAATAAATGTCGCTGATGCAAACATTATTGTACTTGCGTCCTTCATAAACTTCCAGTATTGTAAAAGTGAGATGTTCTTCAAACCGACCTGAGTCACCCCTGTCAAAAAGAGGAATACTTTGAACAAAAAGATTTTGAGGTAAAATTTCGTTGAATGGATTGTCTGGCAACTCAATGTCTATGTATGTTGAGGAACTGTCCGTATCCATGTCATAAAATCCTAAATCAGATTGAATACGAAGTTTTTTCACTCTGCTATAATTGTAAAAATCTGCCTCGGTTTTTCGATTGCCGTTGATGATTCTCATAGCACCGTACCCATCCGTGCAATGAACATTTAAAGTTGAACCAACGCCTTTACCGATTTTAGAACTTTTCCAACTTGTGTTTGCATTGCCATCAAAAGCATAAGCCTGATTTGGTTCTCTTTCAACAATTGGACTTAGAACTTCCTTTCCCTTGTTTTCTTTCATAGTTGCTGCGTTTTTTATACCCTCAGCCGAATATTTGATACAAAGTGGAGGTATATCAGAGTACTGAAATCCTTTGAGTACTTTTTTAAAGGAACCCGAAACAGGAACAAAATCCTTTTCAAACCACATCATCTGTACTGAATCGCCTGCCAAGCCTATTTCTCCAAAATCAATTTCAACACTCAATGAATTATTCTGATCTGATGCCCAATGTTTGGCACCTGTGAAATCATAAATTAATTGTCTTGAACTGAATATGGTATAATAGGATTTGCTGAACGCCCAATCTTCAAATGAGCATCTGTAGTCGTATTCTACCGTCAGTTCAAACTCTTCATCCCTTTCATAACTGAGTTTTGTAAAGTGCCAAATTCTTTTACACTCATTCTTATTTGATATTACGTATTCACGTGAACCAGCGATCAAAATGCCTTGAAATGGAACATGCACAGTCTGAATACCTAAATCCATTCTATTCATTACTCTCAGCGAGAATGAATTCTTTTTGAAAGTCAAATTTTTTAGTTTAACAGTGTCCCTCTTGTCTTCATAACCTTCTACTTCATTCCTACCACTAACTGCAAAATCTATTGGAAATCCATAAACCAATGAATCGCTTGCAGACGCTTTCATTTTATATATCACTTTTACATGGGCAAAGTCATCCTTGAATGTGATGTGAAGTATTTGGCTTTGAACACTTGCTGAACGAACCTCAAGAAATTGTGGGAAACCAGTCCTTACAGTTTTACTTAAGTCAATTGGTCCACCATTACCAAAAGAAATACAGGAGATAATGAGCAGGGTTACAATAAATGGAAGAACAAGTTTCATAGGCGTCACTATTCTTTTGCGGTGAACAAGATTAACGGATAAACACACTTTTATTTGCGCAGATAGAACTAATTGAATGAAAAAAATCCTTATAGCCAACCGTGGCGAGATAGCCCTGCGTGTGATGCGCTCTGCAAAAGAAATGGGCATAGCCACAGTGGCTGTCTTCAGCGAAGCCGACCGCAATGCTCCTTTCGTAAGGTATGCTGACGAGGCAGTATGCATTGGTCCTGCTGCCAGCAAAGACTCCTACCTGCGTGGCGACAAAATCATTGCGGTGTGTAAGGAATTAGGTGTAGATGGTATTCATCCCGGCTATGGTTTTCTTTCTGAAAATGCAGACTTCGCACGTGAGGTGAAGAAGGCGGGAATCATTTTGATTGGTCCATCACCGGAGGCAATGGAGATGATGGGCGACAAACTTTCTGCAAAAGCAGCAGCACGCAAATACAACATACCCATGGTACCCGGCACCGAAGGCGCAGTGCGCGATGTGGCAGAAGCAAAACGCACTGCCCTTGAAGTTGGCCTTCCTGTTTTGATAAAGGCCAGCGCAGGTGGTGGTGGCAAGGGCATGCGCATAGTGGAAAACATAGAAGAATTGGAAGAGCAAATGAAGCGCGCTATCAGTGAGGCGGAAAGTGCCTTTGGCGATGGTGCTGTTTTTATAGAGCGTTATGTGGCCGGACCAAGACATATAGAAATACAAGTGCTGGCCGATAACCACGGCAATGTGGTATACCTCTTCGAACGCGAATGCAGCATACAACGCAGACACCAGAAGGTGGTGGAAGAAGCACCAAGCGCTATCCTGACTCCTGCATTGCGCAAGGCAATTGGAGAAAGTGCTGTTGATGTGGCGCGTGCCTGCAACTACAGTGGTGCAGGTACCGTGGAATTTCTCGTAGATGAAAACATGAATTACTATTTCTTGGAAATGAATACGCGCCTGCAGGTGGAGCATCCTGTTTCTGAAATGATAACAGGCATTGACCTAGTGAAAGAACAAATCAAGGTAGCGCGTGGCGAGAAACTTTCATTTCTCCAGGATGATCTAAAAATAAATGGACACTCATTAGAAGTGCGCGTATACGCGGAAGACCCCGCCAACAATTTTCTGCCCGACATAGGCAGACTGGTTACCTACCGCAAACCAAGCGGGCCGGGCGTTCGTGTGGACGATGGCTTTGAGGAAGGCATGGACATTCCCATCTACTACGACCCGATGATAGCCAAATTAATTACCCATGGCAAAGACCGCAATGAGGCTATACAACGCATGGTGCGCGCCATTGACGACTATCACATAACGGGCTGCGAAACCACTTTGCCATTCTGCAAATGGGCCATTCAGCA
>JBJXFP010000180.1:0-4612 GCA_046155615.1 Flavobacteriales bacterium
TGGACTGGAAGCGCAATTTTCTTGAGGCATTCAATAAGGTAATGGTTTGAGGCAGTGAAGGGTGATAAGGTCTTCATGTAACGGATACCTCGTTTTTCATTGACCGAAACAACCAGTTGGTAGGTTGCGTTTGAGCAATCAGCCGAAAAAAGGGCTGCCGCTTTACCATCTGTGGTAGGGCGGCTGCTTATTTTCGGGCGCACTTTTTTACCGCGCATCATCTACCCAGTGAGCGTGGTTTTTTTTGAGCCTTTTTCAGAATCAATTTATATAACCTAATCAATTCATTTCCTATGAAAAGACTGTTGTTTGTCTTATCGCTTTCAGCGTGGAGTATTCTTTCATTCAGCCAGCATATTGATGGTGTAACAGAAGTTGTAACTGCTTCGCACTTTGCTGTCACCAGGCCACTTACAGAAATAGCCAAAGATTTTCCTGTACCGGACGAAGGTTTGGACAAGCCTAAAAAGCTTTACATATCTGAAGACAAGAAAAACAGAACGCCACAGCAGTTCCCCTATACAGTAGCTGATGGCCCAGAGTATGGCAACGATCCGAAAAGTATGCAAACCTTTGGTGGTGCAGACCCCAAAGGACAGATGAAAGTGAACTGGCAAGGCCAGACCGCGAGTGGATTCAGGCCTTACGACCCAAGCGGTGCAGCAGGGCCAAGCCACTATGTGCAAATGATAAACAGCACAACATTCAAAGTTTATGATAAAGTAACCGGTACTGTTTTGCTCACGCAGACATTGGGCAACTTGTGGACACCGGCTACGGCCAACGCGGGCGACCCGATAGTGATGTATGACAAAGCTGCCGACCGCTGGTTTCTTGCACAGTTCGGCAGTGGCAACAACAACATCTACATAGCCATCAGCCAGACAGGCAATCCGATGGGCGCTTATTACACCTACATATTTACCTCACCCAGCTTCCCTGACTATTTGAAATTTTCGGTTTGGTCAGACGGTTACTACATGACATCAAACCAATCGCCACAGCGGGTATTTGCTTTTGAGCGCACGGCTATGCTTGCAGGCAGCCCAACGGCTAAGTCAATCAACACCACTTTCTCACCACCAACAGGCGGTGGCTTCTTCTGTCCGCTACCGGGCGATGCCGGAGATGGCACATTGCCACCAGCAGGTACTCCATGTCCTATCCTTTCATATACCGACAATGGCTGGGGTGGTGGCAACATAGATGGCATCAGGATATATAACTATGCAGTGAACTGGGTTCCGGCTACACCAACAGGATCGGTAACGCTTGTGACTACCATACCTACAGCAGCATTCGATGCCAGCTACAATGCATCGTGGAATGATTGTGACCAACCGGGCACAACACAAAAACTTGATGGCATAGGTGGCGTACTGATGTATCGGGCACAATGGAAAAGTTGGGGTACGCATAACTCTATAGTGCTAAACTGGGGAGTGAGAATCAGCGCCACTCAACGCAGTGTAAAGTGGGCTGAAATAAGACAAGATGTATCTACATCTGTATGGAGCCTGTTTCAGGAAGGAATATATACGCCAGATGCAGATACCCGATGGATGGGTAGCATTTCTATGGACAACAACGGTTCCATCGGTCTTGCATATATCAAGTCCAATTCATCTTCCATTTTCCCCGGTTTGTACTGGACAGGCCGCAGAACCTGCGACCCTCTTGGAACATTACCACTTACTGAAACAACTATAGCCGCAGGCACAGGCTTCCAGACTGGAACTAACCGTGTGGGTGACTATGCGCACATGTGTCTGGATCCTGATGGAACCACATTTTGGTGCACTGGTGAATACATGGGTGGCACTTCTGGAAGTTCTGCTGCGCGAACTAGAATTTTTTCATTTACCATTGATGGATGCACTACTGATGCAGGAGTTACAATAGCTGTTACCGCTGGATCAAATCCTACGTGTGCAGGCAGCAATATCACCTTCACAGCTTTGCCTGTAAATGGCGGCACCACCCCGGCTTACCAATGGAAAGTGAATGGTGCAAACGTTGGCACCAACAGCCCTACTTATTCCAGTTCCTCCCTGACAGCGGGTCAGGTAGTGACATGCGAGATGACTTCGAATCTGCCCGGAGTAACCAACAATCCGGCAACTTCAAATGCAATAACCATTGTAGTAAGTCCGCCTGTGACTCCTTCAGTGAGTATAGCGCTGACTTCAGGATCGAATCCGACATGCCCGGGTGCACAGCTCACCTTTACAGCTACACCAACCAACGGAGGCACTACACCAGCATACCAATGGCAGGTGAATGGTGGAAACGTTGGTACCAACTCATCAACATACGTCACGTCATCATTGACCAATGGACAAATAGTGACATGCATTCTAACGACCAATGCGTTGTGCGCAACAACATCCACAGCAACGAGCAACGGCATCACAGTTACTGTGCTTTCCAATCCTACACCTTCTGTTACCATAGCCCAAACAGCAGGTAGTAATCCAAGTTGTGCGGGTTCATCAACAACATTTACTGCCACAGTTACCAATGGCAACTCACCGACCTACCAATGGAAAGTGAATGGTGCCAATGTTGGAACAAACAGTCCGACATACACCACCTCATCGCTTACCAATGGCCAGTCAGTAACATGTGATGTAACCTCAGCACCGACTTGCCCAACCATAGCTCAGTTGGGAACAGGCAGTACGCTGAATGCTACTACCAGCGATTTGGCAGCATGCTATCCAACTTACTATGGCAATGGTCGTCAGCAATACCTTATCAGAGCATCCGAATTGCAAGCCCTTGGCTTATCTGCCGGTAACATCACATCAGTTGGCTTCATCATCAATGGCACTGTGGGCGACCCGGCCACCATGAATGGATACACCATCAAAATGGCGCAGACTGCATCTACCGTAATGACCACCACATTCCTTACACCAACCTTTACTACAGTGTTTGGTCCGGTGAACTATACACCAACAGTAAATACTACCAATACACACACGTTTGGTACACCCTTCGTTTGGGATGGTACAAGCAATGTGGTGATGGACATTTGTTTCTCCAATCAGGTGCTTGGTGTCACAGCTTATCAGTGCTACAGAACTACTTCAACATTTGTATCCACAGCATATTACCAGCAAGACTATGCAGCAGGTGCAGGAGCCTGCACACAAGCTACAGGCGGGGCAACAGGTTCTATCAGGCCAAACATGATTTTCGCGGTAGGTGGCGCTAACAGCGTGGTTTCATCCAACAGCATTACCATGACCGTTAATCCTGTTGTGACTCCATCGGTAAGCATAGCACTCACAAGTGGAGCAAATCCTACATGTGCCGGACAGAGTGTTGGCTTCACTGCCACACCAACCAATGGCGGCACCACACCTGGATACCAATGGAAAGTGAATGGAAGCAATGTGGGAACAAATAGCCCTACCTATTCAACTACAACATTGGCCAATGGCAATGTGGTGACTTGTGTTTTGACCTCCAATGCCACCTGTGCCAGCCCGACTACCGCAACATCCAATGGAATAACAATGACGGTGAATCCAATTGTTACGCCTTTGGCCAACATTGCCATCGCTATCGGTTCGAATCCTACTTGTGTCGGAAGTGCTGTTTCCTTTGCTGTTACTGTTAGTGGCGGAGGCTCTAATCCAAGCTATCAGTGGCTTGTGAATGGCTCTCCTGTCGGAACCAACAGTTCTATCTACAACACGTCATCACTTACAAATGGCCAAATGGTAAGTTGCAGTGTTACAAGCAATGCACCATGTGCAACACCAACAATTGTTGTTTCCAATACCATCACGATGACGGTGAATACACCGCAGACATACTATCAGGACAATGACGGAGATAACTACGGGAACAATGCAGTGACGCAATCATCGTGCTCAGCAGTGGCGGGATATGTAACCACGGGTGGTGACTGCAATGATGGCAATGCTGCTGTGAATCCCGGAGCTACAGAAAACCTCTGCAACAACATAGACGATAACTGCAATGGAACAATAGATGAAGGCCGTGTGAATGGCTGTACCAATCCTGCGGCATGTAACTACAATGCAGCTGCCACTTGCGATGATGGCTCTTGCACATTTGCTATCACATGGTACTTAGATGCTGATGCAGATGGATATTACATATCAACCCAAAGCTCTTGCACGTCACCAGGTGCAGGCTGGACAAGCATTTTGCCGACAGGCGGAAGCAGCGATTGCAACGACAACAATGCCGCAGTGAATGCAGGAGCGACAGAAGTGCTCAATGGCATTGATGATGATTGTGATGGAGACATAGATGAAGGTTTCGGTGCTGGCCCCGTTGCAGACTTTATTGCTGATCCTTCTACCACCATTTGTACAGGTCAGTCGCTCGATTTCTTCGATTTGTCCACTGGAGCTCCAACAATATGGTCATGGTCGTTCCCCGGTGGCATTCCATCATCTTCAAGCGATCAGAATCCATCTGTTGATTACCTGACTGCAGGCACTTACACCGTTACGCTAACCGTTACCAATGCTTTTGGTACTGATTCAGAAACCAAAACGAATTATATCACAGTGAATGCATCGAGCAACTGGTATCAGGATTTGGATAGTGACAATTATGGAAACAATGC
>JBJXFP010000190.1:0-3280 GCA_046155615.1 Flavobacteriales bacterium
GAGGAAATAATCTATCGTATCACATATTTCTAAATCATCGCCCAGTTCCAAAGTGGGGTATTGCCATACGTTCAACTGTGTAGTATCCATTACCATGCAGCCATATTGATTGGTGACTGTCACTGAGTATTCGCCTGGGGTGCTTGCGGAAATTTCATTGGTCGTTTCATCAGTACTCCATACATGTGCATCGGCAGCATTGCCTGTGCTAATTATCTGATTACCGCCTTCACAGATGTTATATACATCTTCTAAACTGACAACAGGTATGGATGCGGCAAGGACGAGAACCGTGTCTGCACTGAAACACCCAAATTCATTTTCTGCCTGCACAGTGATTTCATTTAATTCCTGCATCAATTCATTCGCAACCACAATGTACGCGGTGTCCGCAGTCGCATCACTCCAAAGAACGGATGTGTATGCATTTGGAATTTGAAGTACGGAAGTACTGTCAGGACAAAGGGCAAAGTCTTCACCAAGTTGAACTGTAGGCAAGGGATTTTCTATCACATCTACTGTTGCGAAGTCTGCACAGCCTTCTTGTGTGGTGGCTACCAAATGATAGGTTGCTGTGCTATCAGCATTGATGTTCGTGTTGTTTACTTCTTCATTCCACACAAAACTTTCAAACTCGCCCGAGGCTATGAGTTCTGCACTTTCACCTTCACAAAAAGAAGTGTCGGTCACATTTACTGTCACGCTGCAGTATGGCGACACATAATCTAAGTGCTGATCCGCATTGAGGTGATAGACATAAAGGCGTGTTTGTTTACCCGTCATCACAATGTTGCCATCTAGCAATGGCGAGTTGATTCCAAAATCGTTGTCGTTGATCACTGCTATAGTACTGTCATTCATGATGGCAAGACCTTCAGGTTTGTCGTGGTCGGTGTTCCAGCCGAGTTCCAGCAAGTCAAGAAACATACTGCGCTGGGCCGGAACAATGCCATGCGTGCTCAACGAGTCTTCGCTAATCAATTGTTCCAACGTCATTCCATTAAAATCTTCTGATACAATTGGTGTAGCATTCTCTATAGAGATTTTGACCACGTTTTTGTAATTCCATCCGTTGCGCTCAGCATGTTCGAGCAGCAAGAATTCATGATTGTTGATTGCAACAAGGTCCCCAATCTTCCAATCGCGTTCACGTATTTCACCTATCTCTGGTTTGTGAACATAAACAAATGTTTTGGTTTCACCGGTTTGTGGATCAAGCTCCACCATGCGGTGGATGCGTGATGCATTGCCTGCAATTGCGTTGGGATTGTTCACAGGGCTTTGTAGCATGCTATACACTTTTCCATTGGGTGTCCATGCGATGCCTTCAAATCCTCTGTTGGCTCTGCGTTTTCCAATCATGCTGTCCAGCGGCATATCTTCTAACTCATTGGGGAATGGTGTGAACCGTTGCAAGACTTCGCCTTGCTGATTCAATTGCCAGATGGAAGATCCGTACTCATCACACACCCAGAAATTTCCATCATTGCCCAACGCTATTCCTTCCGAATCTATTCCCCATGTATCGGGCGAAATGGGGGTTGCGTTCAAATCACTCCATGCTGCCTCACCCGTGCTGCCTGCATTCGCTGGAAGCGGAATGCCTGTGGCATCAGCACCGCCAGGGCGTTTGATGGTGGTAGTGTTGGTGATGAAAATTTCTTCGCCTGCAGTTTGTATTTCATGAATCTTAGGTGCATAATCCGGAAATGGAAAATGCAACGTTGGCCCTGTTGCCAATTCATGGTTTACTGCATCTGCATTCGGCCCACGATCACTCACTATGTAAAATTCATTGTTGCTTCCATCCTTGTAGAACAAGCCTGAAGCACCGCCCTCGAGTATTACTTCATCGTTGTACACACCAGCGGTATCAGTTGTATTCAAGTCGAATGTTTCTAACACCATATCGCCTGATATGATACGGTTGATGTCCAATTGAAAAATGGAAACTGTGCCACTCATCTCATTGCTTACTACCAACAAGTCACGTTCATTTGGACTTGATGCCGCAGGGATTATCATCAACCCTTCGGGGCCTACATCCAGCGCAGCCGCATCGGCTACATTCATCGTAAAATCACGATGATTGAGGTATTGTATGAATTGAGGTACTTGGGGATTGGTTACATCATAAACCATTACACCTCCAACACGCTCCAAACAAGTGAATGCATAGTGACGACCATATTTTTCCAACACCTGCACACCTTCAGGCTCTGGGCCTTTGTCATCACTGCGGTTGTCTAATGTGTTGTTGTCATTGCTTGCGTTGAAAAATGTAGGATTGAAAGCGGCAGTGTATTGTTCAAAATCATCGCCACTGTCAAATACCTGATCCACGTTGGCATCCCAAATAGAAAATGAACGCGCACCGAAGGAATAAATCTGATCCACATCACCATCGTAATCCACATCACCCATGCTGATGGTTGTTTTCAACCTGCCCATCACACTGTTTTGTTTCAGAATATTGCCATCTGGATAGGCAATGGGATCAAGTGTGCGCGAACTCACACGCACTTCTTCTATATAGGCATCGTACTCGCGTGTATCGCCCTCGTTGGCGGATATGAAGTAGAAATCGTCATCAATGGTAAAGCCTGCCAATGCATCCGGCTCATAGATGCCAAGTGTTGGCCTTGGTATGATGTTGATCATGCCGTCTTGATCTGTGGCATCAAAACCTTTGTCAGCATCAATGTGATTCTTGAAACCCAGACCCTTGATATTTGTAATTGATTTGGTGATCAGGTCTATTATAACTACGCAGTTGTTCTCTTGACAAACTGCATATGCTGTTGTGCTGTTTTGGTTTACTACCACATACTCCGGTTCCAGATCGTGTTTAACGTTGGATAATCCGTAATTGCCAAATATCCTTGTGCCGCTATCGAGAAAACCAAATCGCACATCTTCAAAACCTACAGTTTCTCCAGTGCCCGAAAACTTTGCCATCAGTTGTATGCGTACATCGCCATCAGCACCGGTGAGGGGAATGGTGATGCGCTGCCAGCCTGTAGCCGCTGTGTTGTCAAGGGCTATATAGTTGGCTAAATTCCATTCACCGCCTCCGTTCATTTCTACGATGTAGCCAAGTGAGTCTGGAGCACTTAAGCCATTGGCGAAGTACAAAAACGAAATTTCGGAGTAAGGACGTCCGCTAACATCTGTTGGTGAAAATGAGAGTGTGTGCCAGGTGTTGCCACCTCCTACCATGTTGTCCAGATTGCTTGCTCCCCAGAAGTTAGTGCCGTGCACTGGGCTTCTGCCACCCAAG
>JBJXFP010000192.1:0-6114 GCA_046155615.1 Flavobacteriales bacterium
GAACTCGCACTCCACTTTGATGATTGACGAAAGCTTTGCAGAAAGCCCATCACCTCTTCTTTTGATATGGTGCTCGGTTTTCTTTCTTCAAAATGATAGAAAAACAGCATCAGCCAGTTGCGGTAGTTTTTGATGGTGTTGGGACTATAGTTTTTCAGGGCCAGCAGCCTGTCTGTGGCTTCCAGTGCAGCACTCACGTGTGCCGGTCTGCTTTGTTTTGCGCTATGCAGGGTAGGTGCCACCTGTGTAGTTGGTTAGTATAGTTTGGTTCTCTGTATGGAAAACAAACGTAATGAACCTTCCCATTTTTCCAAATAAGAAAAGCGACAGCTTTGATGGCTGATCGCCCCCCTGCTGTCCAGCCCCTGCTGACCATCAGGGGCGGTTCAAGGCCGGGCCTTAGCCACGCCCTTTAGCCAACAGCTCCACGGTGCGTTCCAGTTCGGCTATCCTCTCATCTTTGTGTACCAACCTCTCTTCCAGATCCACATTTTTCTTCTCCAGCTTGGCATTTATTTCTGCCATCATGGCCATATCAGTGCGCAGAGCGCGGGTCAGGGTAGTTTCCTGCTTATCAGCACTCATCTGGTCAATGGCCATGGCCAGCACATTCACATCCGTGTCGTTGGTTATGCACATGGCTGTGCTCAGCGGCATGTCGCCACCCTTCGCCAGGGTTTCCTGCATATAGCCGTGGTGGCGCCCCATGGCCTCGTTCAGGGCGCGCCAGTTACTGCCCGACTGGCTGTAGATAACCGAGGCCAGATTCATCTTGCTGCACACAAGGCGCCAGTAATTGAGTTTGAGTGAATCTTTGGAGAACTCTTCTTCGCTTCCCATCTTCTTTTTGTGGTGTCTGTTTTGCTTTGCCATGGTAATAGGGGTATTTATGGTAAAATAGGATGAACTGACTATCAAATTTGCACACCCAAAAATGAAACAGGAGGTGCTGACTTTCAAAATATTTCACTAATTTTAACATCAGTTCGGAAATACGCAGAACAAGCTCCGAAATGCGCAGAACGACCTCTGCAATACGCAGAGCAGGTTCGGGAACACGCAGAATCGCCTTAGAAAGGAGCAGAATCGCCCCCGCAACGAGCAGAATCACCCCCGCAAGGAGCAGAATCGCCTCCGCAAGGCGCAGAGGCAGCCCGGAGGCTGGCAGAACCGCCTCGGGAATGCGCTGAGTAGGCTCTGTTATATGTTGAAAACCAGCAAAATACAGTTTTTTAGTGTTAGCGAAACCGGCATTGGTGTGCGGTTTTTCACACTATGGCTAATACTGCTTTTTTTGTTTGGAAACGGGAAAATAATTCCCACACATTTGGGTCGCCAATGGCACCTTAATGGCTGCCGGAAGAAAGGCTTCATTTTATATCACACTTTAAATACCACACACCATGGAAACCAATCGCGAAAACTTCATCAGCATGCTGGGCAAGGTGGCCTATTACTTCAACAACAATGGAGCGGAAATCACAGCCGCCATTCCCATCTTCGCTTCGCAGAAGGCCATTTTTGACACCAAACGCGGAGGCATATTAGCCATGGCCATAGCCACCGATACGGACCTGGGTGGCTATGCCATAGCCAAGAACAATGCACAGCAATTGGTGCTGGGCAACACCCTCAGCATAGGCCAGGCCTGTGCGGGTTATTATACCGTCACCGTGCCTGATCCTATTAAGAAGTCCACCGTGAACTGGAACAAGTCGGAATTAGACCTCATGCGCGATAGCGACCTGTATGTGGCAGGCTTCAAAACCCATGCGGTGGCCGATGGTATTAAAACACTGCTGGTGCCCTTTGGCTTTGCCGACACCGATGTGGACACCTTCGGCACCAACTTGGCCAACTACTTAGGCTTAGTGGATGCTCCCCTGAGCATGGTAGGTCAGCGCAGCGGTTTGTTTAAGGAATTTGATAAGCGCATAGATGATATGCGCACCTTCCTGCGCGATACGATGGATACCATCTTCGCTCCTTTGCAAGTGACGGAGTCGCTTATCTACGACACCTACCAGGCCGTAAGGCGCATAGACGATGCGCCCGGTGGCAGTGGTGCCGGTGTTATCATCGCCTTCATAGGCGCCAATACACTGAAGAAAGTGAACAGCGGAACGGCTATTAACGATGAGAACATCGGCCTCACCATTACCAACCGCAGCAACCTCACCGGCTCGCAGCCCCTCACCATCTTTTTCGAAGCCGCGGGCTATGTGGATGGCGCACCCTTAGACACCTCGCCCCAAAGCCTTGGCCCGGGCGATGTGCTCACCATGCTGGCCGGAGAATTGGGCTATGCTCCCTCCAAACCCGTGCTGCACATCCGCAACAACGACCCGGGGCTGAGTATTTCTTTTAAGGTGGAGATTGGGTGAAAAGCGGATTAGCCAATGAATCAATTAGCGGATTAGCGAATGAGAGAATTAGCCAATTAGCGGATTAGCGGATGCCTGCCCCAATGTGCCCCCTCTAAAACACCACCGCGCTGGTTAGCTTAAAGGCCCAGTTCTCCACCTCGCGTGGCAGGTGCTCAGGGCCGTAGCGGTAGAATGCGCCTATCCCAAGGGAGGTGAAGCCGCTTTTAACTAAGCCGTCTATGTGCAGGCCGCTTTCGTAGTAGCCCTGTGTGGCGGCCCGCAGGGGTATGTTGTGAGATGCCGAAACAAGTTCGGCATGGTGCAGGCGGCCCCACAGCATGTTGTGTACTAATACAAACTGCGGCCTGAATTTTTCGCCCTTCAGCAGCAGGCTCCCGAAGTTGTGCCTGAGGTGCATGGCTACAAAGGCAGAGTGCATGTATTCGTTGGTGCGCATGGTCTCGAAGCTGCCCGGTGCAGCTATGCCAAGCCATCGTTTGTCGTAATTCAGGTTGTTGGTGCCCCGCGCATTGTATAGCATCGCCAAGGGCACATTGTCCTGCAGCCAGCCCCCAACCGCAGTTAGTGTTAGCTGGCCCACATTCAATATGCGAAATGTTTTTTCTATCATGGCATCCACGCGCAGGTAGTCTATCGTACCAAGCTGTGCTCCTTCCCAGCCCTTGGTCACCTTCAGCAGTAGCAGGGGGTAGTAGCCGAAAAGCCGCACCTCGCGGGTGCTTGTGCGCACCAACTTTTCGCCCCGTGCCCAGCGCAGGGCAAGGCCCGTTTCCAACAGGTCGAACTCACGTGTATAGAGCCGCACATTTTCGTTTAGCCTATAGGTATATGTTAATCCATCTGCCATGCGCACGTTTTGGATATTGCCAAAAAGCATGGCAGTGAGGTTGCCGGCCACACGCCCGTTCAGTTGCACTTCCATCTTTTGCCTGCGGTCCATGCGGTTTACAAAAAATGGATAGAGGCCCTGTGTAAGGAAATTATCTGCGGGTTTGGTCATCTGGTTGCCGCCCGTTTCCATCACATCGTTTTCATACAAGGCCCTCGCCCATGCATTGCGCTTCTTATATATATGCAGTTGCACATCGCCACCATACTTGCTTTGTTTGTCTTTGAAACCGTATGCGTAATAGCCGCCTATGTTAAAGTGCCGGCTTAATTTGTCGTTGGTATGCAGGCCTGCCCCCAGGCGATAACCTTCGTAGGGGTTGTAGCGCAGCAGCCGGGCCAGGTCTATGCTCACCGGCCCCAGTGGTATGCGGCCCGTAGCAAGGCTTTCAAATATTTTTAACTTAGCGTCAAAATTTTCAGCCTGTCCTAAGCTGTCTATCACGTGGTAGGTGGTGGTATCGCGCGCATCCAGCGGGCGGTCGCGGTATTGGCTCCACAGCGAGTCGGGTTGTTTATTAGCATCCTTGCCCATCAGCAGGGTTACAGGGGTAAACTCTTTGCGCAGCAGCGGGGCGTCCAATTGCAGGTTCTTAATATAGCTTCTGCCCTCGCCCGTTATGGGTATGCCTTCCACCATCATATTAGGAAAGGTGAAGTAGCTGTTCAGTTGCATGGGAAACCACTTGCGCCCCTGCACCCACTCATACTGCTGCTGTATGTGTATGTAGAGGCCGTCAGCCTCTGCCGGTTCGGCTATTACGTGTTGCAGTGCATAGCCATTGGTGTTAATGAAGAGCTGGCCACGCATACCTGTGAAGTTTTTGCCCTTGCGCGGCCTGAAGGAGATGGTGAACACCGTGTCCTGCTCTATGTAGGTGGTGTCTTCCAATACGAAAAGGTATTTGCGGATGGCGCCATCAGCCAGCGGACTCATGTAGCTGATGCCCAGTATGTCCACCGTTTCGCCATAAAATGAAAAGGATTGCAACTGGGTGGCGAGCAGAAAAAAGTCGGTGTTCTTCAATCCGCTCACGCGGTTGGCTATGATGGTTTCTTCGTTGTGGTTGGGTGGAAGGAATTTTCTTTTGGCCACACTTTCCATCATGAAGAGGTATTGCTTGCCGAAGAAGTCATAGACCTCGCGGGTGGTGCTGTCCTGTGCGGCCAGCGAGTCGGGGTTGTTCTCCAGCAGGCTGTCTAACTCTGCGCCAAATACTAATTTGTTGTAGCTGTCGTAGGTAAAAGGCACATCGGCTTCCGGGTCGTTCTGCTTTTTGCGGGCTATGGCCGCCTTTATGATGCGCTCGGCAGGATTAACACCGGGCACCACCACCACCTCGGCAGTGGCGTTGTCAAGGCTGTGCATGTGAAGGGGCACATTTTCCTGCTGCAACTGCTGCACGGTGCGTATCTCCTCGCGGTAGCCTACATAGTTGAACAGGATTTGCGCATCATTTTCTAAAATGGTCAGGCTGAAATAACCATCAATGTCGGAATAAGTCCCGTTGCTGGTGCCGCTCTCCACTATGCTTACAAAAGCCAATGGTGCTTTGTTTTTTGCATCGAGCACGCGGCCACTCAGGGTGGTTTGGGCAAAAGAGACCATACTGGCAAGCAGCAGCAGGGTATGCAGTAGTACATGCTTCATATACAGAAAAATGAGAGGGCCGAAAGAAGACGCATAGAGATTGCGCAAGTTACAAGGCCTGACGAGCCTCAGGCCGGGCAATGATAAACACCGCAACTCACTGCACTGAACACCACCCGCTACATTTACCCGCACACATGACACGCCCTGCCCTTCACGATGCCCTTCGCCTCACAGGCAAGCTAACTTTTTACAAAGTGTGGAACGTTGTGGTAGTTTTTTTCTCCTTTCACCTGAGCCGAATAACTAAGAGCAATGTCCACAGTGGCCTGCCCGTTAGCATAAGCATAGAGCCTACCACGGCCTGCAACCTGGGCTGCCCGGAGTGCCCCAGTGGCCTCAAAATGTTCAGCCGCGATACGGGCAACATCGCACAAGAAAATTTTCGCAAGTGGATAGATGACATGGCGCGCCACGTGGCCTACATCAATTTCTACTTTCAGGGCGAGCCGTTCATACACCCTAAGTTTTTGGAAATGGTGCGCTATGCTTCGCAAAAAAGAATATACACCAGCACCAGTACCAATGCTCACTTCCTGCACGATGAATTGGCGAAGCAAACGGTGCAAAGCGGATTGGATCGCCTCATCATCTCCATTGATGGCACCACGCAGGAGGTGTATGAGCAGTACCGCATACACGGCAAGCTGGACAAGGTGATAGATGGAACAAGGAATGTGCTGAAGTGGAAAAAAGTACTGAAATCAAAAACACCTTTTGTCATCTTTCAATTTCTTGTGGTGCGACCCAACGAACACCAGACCGATGATGTGCTTCGCCTTGCCGATGAGCTGGGTGTGGACGAAGTGCGATTCAAAACCGCACAGGTGTACAACCATGAACATGGAAATCCATTGATACCAACCACCGATAAGTACAGCCGCTACACCAAGCGCAGCGATGGCACGTATGCTATCAAAAACTCGTTGGACAACCATTGCTGGCGCATGTGGAGTGGCTGCGTGGTTACATGGGATGGCTTGGTGGTGCCGTGTTGTTTTGATAAAGATGCCACACACCGTTTGGGCGATCTCAAACAAAACACCATGCAGGAAATATGGAACAATGCAGCGTACAAAAGTTTCCGCTCGCAGCTATTCCGCTCGCGCAGCGAGATTGATATATGTGCCAACTGCAGCGAAGGCACCAAGGTGTGGGCTGGCCAAGGTTAGATTTGACCCAAGCATC
>JBJXFP010000002.1:0-2697 GCA_046155615.1 Flavobacteriales bacterium
CGGTAGAAGACAAGGATGGATTGAAGTCATCTGCGGCTCTATGTTTTCTGGAAAAACAGAAGAGCTGATTCGCAGAATGAAGCGGGCAGAGTTTGCCAAAATGAAGGTAGAAATTTTCAAACCGAAATTGGACAACCGCTTCCACGAAGAAGATGTTGTGAGTCACAATCAAAATACTATTCGCAGCACTGCAATTGAACATTCATCTCAACTTTTATTGCTTACTAGCGATGTGGAAGTTGTTGGCATTGATGAGGCACAGTTCTTTGATGACGGCCTGCCGGAAGTGTGCAACGAACTCGCCAATCAAGGTATCCGTGTAATCTGCGCAGGCTTGGATATGGATTTCAAAGGCAAACCTTTTGGGCCAATGCCTCAACTTTTATGCATTGCAGAGTTTGTTACAAAGGTTCACGCCATCTGCGTAGAAACAGGTAACCTTGCCCATTATTCATTTCGTTATGCAGAAGGTGATGCGGTGGTGCAACTTGGGGAGAAGGAGAGTTATGCTCCGCTGAGCCGAGAGGCTTACAACAAGCACATGATATCACGCACTGAAAAACAGCGGAATGAAATTGGCCGAAACAAAAAAACCTGAGCGCGATTACTTTTGAACTGTTCTCTAAATTCAGCAACATGTCTATAAGCATTCAATTCATTACAAACACCAAAGGCAAAAAAATTTCAGCCATTGTTCCGATAGAAAAGTACAAGTCAATGCTTGAGGAACTTGACATGCAGGAAGACATCAAACTTTATGACGAAGTGATGGCGAGAAATGAGCCTCGAATTTCCTTTGATGAATATCTCAAAAAAAGGAAGAAGAAGGTTTGAGCATGAAACAGCACCGCATTGAGATTACAAAAACTGCTCAAAAACAACTCGACAAGTTGCCAGTGAAAATTTCCAATCTTTTGGTTGAATCTATCATGCACTTAAGCATCGATCCCAGACCTGTTGGCTGCATAAAGTTGAAAAATCGTGATGGCTATAGAATAAGAAAAGGCGACTACAGAATTATTTACAATGTTTTTGACAATGTGCTTGTGGTTGAAATAATTGCAGTTGGTCATCGCAAAGCAGTGTATGATTAACTCATGATTTTTGAATCGTCAAAAATAGAAGTCATTATTTCTGGGCAAGTTGTGCAGCATGGTTTCAACCATCCCGTTCGCAACATTCTCCTCGATAGCAGAAAAATTTCTCATGTTACCGATGCTTTGTTTATTGCCATCAACGGAGAGCATCATGATAGCCACAAGTACTTAAGCGATGTGTATGCTGCCGGTGTGCGCTGCTTCATCATTGAGCAGGATGTGGATCTGATAGCGTTGCCAGACGCCAATGTGATTCGCGTAAGCAGCAGCATCGTTGCGCTCCAGCAACTTGCAACTCATCATCGAAAACAATTTGCATTTCCCACCATTGGCATTACCGGAAGCAATGGAAAAACTATTGTGAAAGAATGGCTGAATACCATGCTGGCGGATGACTACCACATTGTTCGCAGCCCGAAAAGCTGGAACTCACAAATCGGTGTTCCCCTTTCCGTTCTGAACATAGAGAGCAATCACACGTTGGGAATTTTCGAAGCGGGTATCTCACAGCCTGGCGAGATGGAAAGGCTTGCGAAAGTGATTCAGCCAACCATCGGAATTTTCACCTCCATTGGTTCTGCCCACAGCGAAAATTTTCTGAGTCGAAGACAACTCATTGGCGAAAAGTTGAACTTGTTCGCCCCTACTGAAATTATTATCTGTCCAGACGATGGTGAGTTAGCGCAACTTATTTCAGCATGGTCAGGATCGAAACAAATTGTGCTGGTGCCTCAAGTGGAAAGAGCAACTGTCGGAACGCACAACAATGTGACCACCGTCAGGTTGGAGTGGGAAAATTCAGCATTCGAATTTGATATACCATTTGCTGATAGAGCATCGGTAGAAAATGCCGTCACTTGCATTCATTGCCTCTTTGTTTTGAAATACGATGCAGAGGAAATTCAATCGAGACTGGTAAGACTTACTCCTCTGGAAATGCGTCTGCAACTGCTCGATGGCGATGGCGATAGTGTGATTGTAAACGATGCATACAGCAACGACTTGCAATCATTGGAAATCGCATTGGATTTCTTGCAACAACATGCGCGCGGCAGAACGAAAATTGTCATCTTATCTGACATCCTTCAATCCGGGTTGAGCGAAAAAGACTTGCACGAACGAATCAATGCTTTGTTGCAATCAAAAAATATCTCGAGGTTGATCGGGGTAGGAAAAAGCATATCGAACAATACCTCAAGCTACCAAATAACATCTGCTTTTTTTGATAGCACAGAGCACTTGTTAGAAAAGCAAAGCGCTGCTGAACTCAACCATTGTGCAGTTTTGGTGAAAGGCGCTCGTGATTTTCGTTTCGAAAGAATCGTTTCGCTGCTACAAGAAAAAACGCATGACACCGTATTAGAAATAAATCTGAATGCACTTGCGCACAACCTCAACTACTACCGCAACAAACTGAAGCCCGAAACCAAAGTGATGGTGATGGTAAAAGCATTTGGTTATGGAAGTGGTGCACACGAAGTGGCCTCATTGCTTGAGTTCAACAAAGTGGATTATCTCGCTGTGGCATATACCGATGAGGGCGTTGCACTTCGGAAGGCAGGCGTATCACTTCCTATCATGGTTTTGAATGCGGAGCATG
>JBJXFP010000005.1:0-35367 GCA_046155615.1 Flavobacteriales bacterium
GTCCATTCAAAACTGCGGTTGGTAGAGAGCGAAATGATGACTACAATGTCTTCAGTCTCGGAGCCAGTTATCACAAGTGGTGAGGCAAACTCTCCTGTGACCACACAAGAACCCGCAGGCACTGCTGAGGTCGCAAACAATGGATTGGGAACTGTGGTAGCACCCGGTGGAGCTTGTCCAGTCACGACATAAGGTGTTCCAAGCACATTAGCCTCCACACCCCAGTAGCCTTGCAGTTTGTCATCATTCACATCAACACTCTCCGTGTTTATTTCGTAGTCAGTTATGTAAGTATTGAATCCGATGAAGCTCGCCACCGTAGCCGGAAAATCCAAACCACTTTGCCTCACCATGATGTCGTAGTTCTGGTATGCGAGTGACACACGCAAGTATTCATATGTGCCCGGTGTGAGGTCCGAAAGTTTGAACGACTGAAACACTTCATCTTCCCCAACCAACACGCTTTGCTGAAAGTCAATAGCATCTGCTCCTCCCGCATTGGTTTGGGGGGCATGGTAAAGTACCGAGCCTGTGCCCAACGCTGTAAATGCTGATGGCGTTAGTTCAATATAATGTGCGGACATGTAGTTGAAATCCGGATGTTGCGCTGCATTGCCCGCAGGCACAACTTCAGGCATACCAAGTTCATTCAGCCGCACTTGTGCCGTGTCAAATTTGAATTTGAATATCAGCCTTGGTTGTTGTGTTGCTGTATCATCTGTCTGGTCATCACCATCTTTATTGCAAGCAAAAAGAGAAAAAATTAAAGCCAGCAATAAGAAAAAAACTCTCGATATTTTCATGAATGAATGTTTGAAATTGTAGTCTCCAAAACTAACTGTATCAACAAATCAAACTTGTTTAAAACGCGTTCATAAAAAAACACGAAGGCCACAGAGTAAAGAAATAGCGCGGTGTACCACAAATCTACCTTCGGCAACAGGATAGTGGCATACAGAATTACCTTGATATGGACTTTGCTTTTGGCTTGTGCAATGCCTTGTGCAAGTGCTCAGCAGCATACCACTGTGCTCACCAATCCCGCTGATACTATCAGCCCGCATCCCGGCCACCGCATCGTTATCAGCTACTATACCCCGGCTTCGGAGCAAAACCTAAACGAGTTTCAGACACTCATAAGCAGCTACCTCGATTTGTATTTAGACAACTGCGCAACACTCGAAGATGGTGACGTGAAGTTGAAGAAAGGCAAGAAACAAACGCTCAAAGAGATGAACAACATTGTGACCAATGCTTTGGGTTTTTACGACTACCAGCCATTGAAGGCATTCAAAACTTTTTCTGCCAACGTGGATGAAAAATTAGACGCCATTGACAAGCTTGACTTCAGCCGCACACAGTTCAGTGCAGGTGCCAGCGATTTCGAAGCGGCACGACAAATGGAAAAATTTTATTTTCAACGGGAAATAGAAAACCTCAAAGAGCTTGCTCGAATGGAACTGGGCATCTATGCAAAGACTAACGTATTGGTGAAAAGCAGCACCGAAGAAACCTTTGTGGATGCAGCGACTAAACAAAAGTTGATAGAACAATACACAAGTGGCAACAAGACAGACCTCATCCAACCCATTCGCATCGAACTGAGCGATGCCAGCGTGGCCATGTTGAACATGGAGGACACCTCCTCGCTTACCGAGGTGAACAACACCGCCACAGAAAACTTCTCTGTTCAGGTACTGAAACTGCTTGAAGCAAACAATGCCAAATTAGATGGCATGCAGCAGCAGATAAACGACCTGCGTACCGAACAGGTGCGCCTGTGGCAACAATCGCAGGATGAAAAGAATATGGCCATGCAAAACCAAATAGACGACCTGCGCGAAATGGTAATGGCTTTGGTAGGCATGAAAACGGGTGAACCTGTCGCCTCGGTTGAAGGGACATCATTACCAACAAACACTACACGTGCTGTAATCAAAAATGTGCCGGGCACCATCAACATATTGTTTGAGAAAAACAGCGCAACGCTTGATGTGAATTCCAAAATGATGCTGAACGAAGTGGTGGACCTGCTTGCCCGCGAGCCCTCCATGCATATAGTAATAACAGGCTATGCCGACAGAACAGGAGATGCTGCGCACAACATCGTGCTATCACAGCAGCGTGCCAAGGCGGTACAAAAGTTCATTGCAGAAAGCGGACTTTCTTCAGCCAAACTTGTGACCAATTACTTTGGAGACCGTGACTCAGCAAGTGAAAATGCGCAAGACCGCAAAGTGAGCATCGACTTCGTGACGAAGTAGTGTTGCATGTTAACGTGCGTTGCCTTTGCCAAACATCCGACCGATAGTAAAAGACACATCCATACTGCGTGCACTGCCCATTGTGAAGCCCCCAATGTGATGTGAGCTAGCAGCTATAAGCCACTGTCCGCGCGGCATCCATTGTGCCGAGGCATAGATGCCCCAGGTGCCGTAGCCACCAAAACTCACCCCTTCGCTGAATACAAAATGCCTACCTGCAAAGTGATTGAAGGTTCCACGCACCAGTGGAATTGCAGCACGAGTGGGCCATATGCTCACACCCAATTCGTAGTAGTGTTTATGATTTATCCTTTTACAAAAACTGACGTGAAAGGACATAGGCAGTGCTGATGCAAAAGATTTTTTTCGAAGCACAGCATGAATGCTGTCCTCCAGATGTGGTAGACTTAAGGTGTCAGTTTCAAGCGCAAACAAATCATTGTAGCCGACACCGGTCCACGTAGTGAGCGAGTCAAAATCATATTCCTCGCTTTGGTTGTTCCAAACAGCGAAACCCATGTCTCGCATGGCAAGGCGTATATAGCCTTCATTTCCGGCAATGGGTAGGTTGTAGTCAGCATCAATGGCAAGGCCCAGAGCGCTGCCGTTGGCCCAGCCGCTCTTCAACGTATCGCTGCGCAAATAATTACCTGTGTATGCAAGTGTTATAGAGTCACCCTGAGGTGTGGTGTACAGTTGTGCTTCTGACACAGATAGCGAATGGTATTTTTCTCCGGCTATCAATGCCAACGAAATAGCACTGAGTGTTTTTTTGTTGAATACGCCAACACTGAATTTTTGCCAGGCCTGATATTGAGCAATGAGAGGAGCAAGCTGTGTGGTGTCACCTGCAAATTGTTTGTTGCCGCGATACACGGTGTTGAACAAATTGCCGGAATAACTCAACGATGCATGGTAGTTAGAACTGATGGCAGCCTTCAGTCCCCAATTGGGCCTACCAAGCAGAGTGTCTGAAAAATTGTAAACCTCCATGCTGCCTGTTGCCACTGCGCCTGCTCTGTTCAGCATCAGGCTTTCTTCAGCCAGATAATTCAGCATTATATCACTGATGTGTCCGCCAAAAATATTTTTTTTAAGAAAGGAAATGTCGGTGGTGTTAGTACCGGCCATGCCGCTGCCATTGAGCAGCAGCATCACCCGCGAATGTGTGTAGGTAGTGTCTTCACCCATCAATACGATGGACGGCAACATCTGTGCTGTGACAGTTTGTAGCGCACCACACAGCAGCATTGCGAAAAGAATCTTGAGCAAAAATTTATCAGGTTGTGTTGCACGCATCAGGTTTCAAATATGCTGCATTCGCAAATTAAATGCGCTACTCTATTTCAACCTGCACCACACCATCAGCTACCAGGATGTAGTCAATGTAATGGTGTGAGTACAATCCGGCAGTAGTTGGGTAGGCCGGTGTATCCAATGCAATAATCACCACTATGCCGTTGCCTGCTTTCATTTGGTTGATGATGTGTTGTGATACGGGAATTGCAATTTGACTATTGGCTGCAATCGTTTCCATCGGCTGGGCAGTTGCAGTTGCTTCCTCTATTGTTTGTGTTGGTATGAAATCGCCTAACATGCTGCCATCAGCACTTACTATGTAAGCAGTTATTGTGGTAGAAAATGGAAATGTATTGGTCACTAAAAGTTTTAGTTCGCCTGAAGCTTCCAGAACCAAATCACTTGCAAGCAGCATGGTGTCGCGCATGGTGAGGCTCTGCATACCAACACGCAGTGGAATATCTAAATCAAAAGTTGCACTCAGTGCATCATCAGTATATATGAAGTCGTTGCCGTCAGTATTGTTCTTCAGCGGATTCAATTCTACCTCAGCCAGCACATTCAGTTGGTTGGGAAGATTTTCTATGAATTCGTCAATGTTGCTGTTGAGTGTATTCAAGTCAAAATTATAAGATGTTGCTGTAACGCTGCCATTGTCGTCACTTGCTCTTTCTATGTTGATGGCTTGATACAGTGGCGCGTGCATCAGTTGCACATCCTGATTGAATGCGCTGTTGTGCGCAGCAATGTTGCTGAATTGCACACGCATATCTGCACCCACTGCATTGCGGATATTCAGATGCATGTAGGCATCATCAATATTCAGCATACCTACTGGCAGGTTTATGTCATCAGAGAAATCCACATCTTCATTGAAAGTATATATGTGATGGCCAAAATATCCGCGCGCATACTGCACCATTGGTTCATGAAATTCAAGTTCAATCTTTACATAATCATCACCATAAACCACTGCGGGTTGTGGCGCATCGGCCCAGGTTTTCACCACTGTATGGCTGTGCACACGGTTGTGCATGAAACCTGTCTCACCCGTCATATCTAAGTTGTATCCGGCAAGATTTATTTCACCTTCATATATGGAAGGTGTTTCGCCTACCGCAGGCAGGGCAATGGTATTTATTACAACGGGCACACCATTGAGGGTTACTCCGGGCAAGGTGTATGCGAAGTCTATATATCCATTTATATATGACTTCAGTTTGTATTTAAGCAATCCTGACTTCAACACCACTTGCTTCATCTCCACATCATTTATGTTTATCAGGTTATTGTCATTTTCATCTATCAATGTGGTGTTGTTTGGTATGGTGAATGGGCCGCCTATCAGTGGTATGTCCACAATTTTTTCTATCACCGTATCGGGCAATGCCACCAGCGAATCCAGATTGAGGTCGGTGAGGCTTTCATGCAACAAGAGATGCCACAGTCCATCCTCATCAGCTTGCAGCAATGTGTCACTTACCAGATTAGCCAGAGTAATTCGCCCATGTGCCACTGGTGCCAGCACTTCGGTATTCCATGTGGTAGGCTCTTCGCGCCTGCATGAGGGCATGGCGCACGCTGCAATGAATAAAAGCAAAAGGGCTAAACGCATATTGAAAATACAGCGCAATGTGTGTGTCACCCTCATTATGCGGTAGGTTGTTTTTGTTGTACAAATGTTTGAGGTCTTAGCATTTTCCAGCAACTGAATATGAGCGCAACCATGATGGGTATCACTGCAAGATGCAATTGTTGCGGCAGAAAAAACCATGTTGCCGTGGTGAGCATCAACACAGCTAGGTATATGCTGAGAAAAATCCGAATCCATCTGCCAGTGGCACCATTGCGTACGAATGCCAGCAGCAGCGTAAGTGGATTGGCCCAGAGTATATTCAGGTTGTTGTGTGTGGCAGTGTGGTCAGTGAAGAACCAAAGGAAAACAATGAGTAAACCAACAATGCCTGTAACGAAGAAGATGAGCCTGTCAGTGCATTGTATGACTCTCTCTTTTCGCTTGGCTAATAGCAAACCCACAGGTACGTGTACAAGGAGGAACAGCACAAAAACAAGGATGGGTGAAAACCATTTAGAAATTTTCCAATCGAATTCGGCAGGCAATATTTCTACAACAGGCATGGCAAGTCTGCGACCCTCGTGGTTGGCATAGTCTATTTCATTCATCAGTGAGTCAGGAAGAAACATGAATCCTTCATTGCCAATCACAGCATCACATGGCATCCCAAGCGCGAGGTCTATACCAAAGTCGCTCCATGGCTGATAGTCTAAGTAGCGTTGTATCGCTTGCCTGTATGTACAGGTTCGTGTGTATTTGTAGTTGTACGTTATGTCATGGTTATGTGCAGCCTTGCGTACAATATCTCTGACACGCGTGCAGCAATTGTCGTAGAAGAAGTCGTATTTGTAGTAGCAGTTTTCCGGTTGTTGATTTATGACCAAAAGATTCCACAATTGTTGTGTTTCATCAGGAGTGAGCAGCAGTAGTTGTGCACTGATACTTCGGCCGGTAACAATGTATTCGTACTGGAAATTTCCGAAGTCGGATACGGCCAGTTTGTATGGCAACTTTCCGGTTGCGAACTTCATGTAAAAACTTTCATCATTGAAATCGAAAGTGCCATAGTTGAACACAAGGTCAAGTGGTGGTTGCAGCGCATGGTCTTCCACACGGATGGCTGTATGCCCAAAGAGGCTGTACAAGTCGGGGCCGGGTGAGCAGGTGAGTATGCTTATGTGGGCACTGTCAGTAAGGGTGGTTGCCGCTTTGTGCGCAATGGCTTCACTGAGAACCAAAGTGCAGCACAACAACAATCCTATTTTTTTCATCCTCCACATATTCAGATTTCAATTTCACCTGAGTAAACAAATTGAGCTGGCCCACACAGCCAGATGTTTTGAAACGAGTTGTCTTCAGGTCTTTGCCATATTACTTTGAGCAAACCTCCTTTGGTTTGCACCATCACTTCATGCACTTCAGGGTGGGTGTGCGCATAGCTAAGTGCCACTGCGGTAACACCTGTTCCGCAGCTCAGTGTTTCATTCTCCACACCTCTTTCGTATGTGCGCACATGCAACACGTTATTTTCTTCATGCACTAAGTTTACGTTGATACCTTTTTCTTTAAATCGCTCGCTGTATCGCACCCTGTGCGCCAAGCTCACAAGTTCAGATTCATTTACATCATCTACATAAATAATATAGTGCGGTGAGCCGGTATGTAGGATGTAGTTGTCTGCATCACACATCACTTCGGCTACGTTTTTCATTTTTATCCGCACTTCGTTTTCATCACTTTCAAAGTCGTGTTTTATATCAATGGCTTTGAATTCGCCTGCTGATTTTACTATATTCATGTGCTGCGCAAAACGTACAGCGCAGCGGCTGCCGTTACCACAAAAACTCTGGCTGCCATCCGGATTGTAAAAGTTCATGTAGAAATCAGCATGGTCACTTTCTTCAATCAGAATGATACCATCACTACCTATTCCGAATTTTCTGTCGCAAAGAAGCATCACTTGCGGGCGTGTCAAATGAATGTTGCCCTGCCTGTTGTCAAGCATGATAAAGTCGTTGCCTGTGCCCTGGTATTTGTGAAATGGAATATGCATAGATGTATGCCTTGGCGAGTGCGCCAAAGTAGTATATCACGCAGAGTCACCTTCATTGAAATGGGGCAATGCAATGCACAAGTTATCGTTAAGTATCAGTTCCCCGCTGTCCAATTTCCACCGCGTGTATTGCACCAGGTGGCTTCGCTGAAATTGTGGCAACGCATCGGGCAATTGTTCCATAGTTACCTCACGTTGCATCAGCAAGTCGAGCATGGCCATGTGTATCTGTGCGGCCTCTTCAGGCTGCAGGCCATGTTTTTTTTGAGCACGGCACACATCGCATTTGCCACAAGTTATGGTATTGCGTTCGCCAAAATATTCGAGCAACTGCACACTGCGGCATTGGTTCTTGTGCATCAGCCGCACCATGGCTTCTACCCTTTCCTGTTCGTTTTTTTTTCGCCACTCATACACCTCAGGCGATAGTGCAATATGTGATTCGGTGATACGGCCAGTGAGCATTGTTATGGTTGGCACGTCATTTTTAGGTTCGTAATGGAGCATACCATGTTGTTTCATCAACAGTAGTTTTTCTATCACCTGTTTCAATTCCAATTTTGAATTGCGGGCTATCTCATCCTCGCGCACTGTGGTATATTGTTCAAACAGACCTCCGTAGCTGCGCAGCAATACTTTAATGAAAGCATCCATACCTTGATTCACTACCTGGTAGCTGTAAAGCGCTTGCTTATCCACTGCGAACATGATTCGCGAAGGCATGAAAATGTTTTCATTCATGGCCAGATAACCGGCCAACTCAAGTAGTTGCAAAGCGTAAGTGGCGGACGCCAATGGCAAATCATACTTCTTACAAAATGCATTGAAGTGAAAAGAATGAGTGGTATTCTGGCCTGCGCCAATGGCCAATTGCAGTTGGTTGCAAAGGCACTTGTACACGTGCTGAATAAATTCTTTTGGAGGAAATTTTTGCTCTACGCTTTTTCTGATGCGCTGCACATCCACATGGTGATGAAGCAACACTGCGAATGCTGCCTGTCCATCGCGTCCTGCCCGACCCGCTTCTTGAAAGTAGCCTTCCGGATGTGGCGGCACACAGGTGTGCAATACAAGGCGCACATCGGGTTTGTCTATTCCCATACCAAATGCATTGGTAGCACACATCACGCGGGCTTTGCCTGCAAGCCATAGTTTGTAGGCCTGTTCACGCTCGCTGTGAGTAAGCCCGGCATGGTAGTATGTGGAGCTTATTCGCTGCTGCTGTAGCCATGCTGATGTGGTTTTGGTGTCGTGCCGCGTGCCGCAATACACGATGGCACTGCCCTGCATTTTTTTGAGAATTTCAGCCAGCTTGCCTTCTTTGTCTTCCACAGGCAGCATATTGTATGCAAGATTGGGGCGGGCAAAACTTGTGGCGATTACACATTCTTGTTTGAAAGCCAATTTTTGCTGAATGTCCTTAACCACAAGTGGAGTGGCACTTGCGCTTAGGGCCAGCACAGGCACCTCAGCATGGTGTTGCCTAATCTCAGCTATCTGCAAATAAGGTGGTCTGAAATCGTAACCCCATTGCGATATGCAATGTGCTTCGTCCACTGCTATCAATGATATTTTCATCTTCTTGAAGCGGGCTAAGAAGAGTTCGTTCTGCAAACGCTCAGGGGATGCATAGAGAAATTTTACTGTGCCATACACACAATTGTCTAAAATGCGATCAATCTCTCGTGTGGCCAGTGCGGAGTGTATCGCCCACGCATCAATGTTTCGCTTTTTCAATTGAGCTACCTGATCGTGCATAAGGGCTACAAGTGGCGACACTACGAGGCAAACACCTTCCATACACATACCAGGCACCTGAAAACAAATGCTCTTGCCGCCACCTGTGGGTAGCAGGGCAAGAGTGTCTTTGCCACTCAGTATGCTGGCTATTATTTCGGGCTGTTGTGGCCTGAAATGACTGTAGTTCCAGTATTTTTTTAGTATGTCTAATGGCTCGGCCATGCGATGCGAATATGAGCAAGAGTGTTACTGCTTGCATCACATCGCTACTCATCCGGTCAAAAAATTGCTGTTCAGGCGGCCAACTATATTCGCCACTTCACACAACTAAACCCCAAGCAATATGCTGAACATCGTTCTATTCGGCCCGCCCGGTGCAGGCAAGGGTACGCAGTCTGAGAATCTGATAAGCCGCTTCGGGCTTGTTCACCTCAGCACAGGCGACATTTTCAGAAACAACATAAAAGGGGAAACTGAATTGGGCAAACGCGCCAAAGCCTACATGGACAAAGGCGAACTGGTGCCCGATTCGCTCACCATTGATATGCTGGAGAGTGAGGTGAACAAGCATACCGATTCAGGCGGATTCACATTCGATGGTTTTCCGCGCACAGGAGCGCAGGCAGAAGCGCTCGACCATTTTTTGGCAGGCAAGCAGACAAGCATCACCTGCATGTTGGCCTTAGAAGTGGATGAAGCTGAACTAAAAGCAAGATTGCTGAACCGTGCAAAAACAAGCGGCCGTCCTGATGATGCAAATCCTGATGTGATACAAAACCGCATCAATGTATATAAACGCGAAACTGCGCCTGTGGCAGAGTATTACAAAGCGCAGGGCAAGTACAAAGGCATATCAGGTGTTGGCAGCATTGATGAAATTGCCGAACGACTTTATGCAGCGATAGAAAACGCAATGGTTCAATAGTCTTTTTTGAAACAACCACTTAGGCCTGACTAAAAGAATAGTAGCATCTCAATCGTTAGATTAGGGAAGCAATCTGAAATTTGAAATCTGAAATTTGAAATTCATTACCCGTGGCCGAATCCAATTTTGTTGACTATGTAAAAATCTGCTGCCGCTCCGGCAAAGGGGGTGCCGGCAGTCGCCATTTCCGCAGGGAGAAATTTGTGCCCCGAGGGGGGCCTGATGGGGGAGACGGTGGCCGCGGTGGTCACATCATCCTACGCGGCAACAAACAGATGTGGACCTTGCTGCACCTCAAATACCGCAAGCATGTGATAGGTGAAGATGGGGAAGGTGGAAGCAGCGCCAACAAAACAGGCAAAGAAGGCGAAGATGTGATACTTGATGTACCACTTGGCACAATAGCCCGCGAATTCGAATCGGGCATACAAGTATGCGAAATAACCGAAGAAGGACAAGAATTCATACTGGTGGCCGGTGGACGCGGAGGTCTTGGAAATACCAATTTCAAGACCAGCACACAACAGGCTCCCACACATGCCCAGCCGGGTGAGCCGGCCAAAGAAGAATGGAAAATACTTGAACTGAAAGTGCTTGCGGATGTGGGTCTTGTAGGTTTTCCCAATGCAGGCAAAAGCACACTGCTGAGTGTGGTGAGTGCTGCCAAACCTGAGATTGCAGATTATCCCTTCACCACTTTGGTTCCTAACCTTGGCATGGTGCGCTACCGTGGCGGGCGCAGCTTTGTGATGGCCGACATACCCGGCATCATAGAAGGTGCTGCCGAAGGCAAAGGCCTCGGACACCGCTTTCTGCGGCACATAGAGCGCAACAGCACTTTGCTGTTTATGATTGCATGCGACAGTGCCGATATAAAGAAAGAATACAAAATATTGGAATCGGAATTGAAGAAATACAATCCCGAACTGATGCACAAAAAGCGCTTGCTGGCCATCACCAAGTGCGACATGATGGATGATGAAATGATCAGTCAAATGGGAAAAGAATTGCCAAAAGGAGTGCAGCACATTTTCATATCATCAATATCAGGATTGAATGTGGACAAACTCAAAGACATGATATGGACTCAGATAAATGAGTAAAACAAAAACAACATTATGAACAGCTCATTGCATCAATACATGCGCCCATCCATCGTTCACATGATGATGTTTCCTGAATGCATACATGGTGCAGGGCCACAGTTAGAAACCATAGAAGTGCTGGCTCATGATGCATGGTTCGAAGCCGTGGAAGTGGGCCCTGTCAATGATGCATCGGTGCGCGCGCAATGCATCAACCTGTTCAGTCAGGCACAGGTGCAGCCTTTATTTGTAGGGCAGGCTTGCACGTTTTTTCATGCCCTCGATTTGGGCAGTGCTGCAGAGAATCAACGCAGACTCGCCATTGATGCTATGAAGGTCGGAATAGATCAAGCCACTCAGTGGGGTGCAAAACATTGCGGTGTGATGAGTGGCCACATCATGCCCGACACTAACATACTCCAAGTAAAGGAACTGCTCGCACAATCACTGATGGAACTGTGCGACTATGCCGCACCACATGGCATCACGCTGTGTATCGAAAATTTTGACAGCATTCCCTTTGTGAAAAATTGCCTGATAGGTTCAGCCAAAGAAACGGTGCGGCTGGCAGAGCAGGTGAGGAGTAAGTACGACAACTTCGGCATCATCACCGATCTTAGTCACCTTCCATTGCTTAAGGAAAATCCGGCTGAAACCATTCAAACCGTGAAAGAACATTTGAGTTATGTGCAGTTGGGCAATTGTTCGCTCAATCCGAATAGCCCATACTATGGTGACATACATCCTTACTTCGGGGCACCACTCACCAATGTGAGTGTAGCAGAGCTTGCAGAATTTCTGCGCGCACTTTTAGAAATAAATTACCTGAACACCGAACAGCGCGGCATTGTAAGTTTTGAAGTAAAACCCCTTGACGGACAAGACCCTCTGGCTCAGATAGCTGGCTGCAAACGCACTCTGGAAGCCGCCTGGCGAATGGTGTGATTCATTTTCGTTCTCCAAAAAGAGTCTCTGTAAAACCTGTGTGCTCATATCTCAGGGCACTTTGTCACATGGTGGTCACCCATGTAGCAATACGCAATTGTGTTTGCGAAGCACACTTTTTATTTCTCCACAATCAGTTTGCTCACCTCACGCCAGTCATTTCCTTCGAGCAATACTTGATAACAACCAGCAGCGAGGTTTTCAATATTTACCTCGGTGATGTTCGAGTTTTGAAGCTGCAATACTGTTCTGCCTGTTGCATCCATCACGGTGCATTTGCTTGCAGGTCCGCGCACACTTTGCAGTATGATGAATGATTGATTGGCGGGGTTTGGATATAAATTGAAATCGCTGTTTTCATTTTCTGAAACACCGGTAGTTATCTCTCGATAGCCACAGTCCCAGTCAGCACCACATATAAAGTGTGAAAGGAAATTGGAAATGATAGAGATGGTAGTGTCATACACAGCAGGGTTGCCCTGGTAAGGAACGTGGCCCAAACCTTCATTCACTTCGAAGCAGTGCTGCAGTCCGAGTTCATCCAGTTTCTGATGCAGCGAATTGCTGCCGTCAATTTCTGTAACATCCATAATGCCGAAGAGCACAAACATGTCGGAGTCGAAAGTGACTGTACCGTCATTGTCGCCATGGAAGAGGCACACAGGGGTAGTGTCACTCACATCAATCCATGCGCTGTCGCCCAATGCGCCTGACACGCTGAATATCGCATTTACATCCGAAGAGTAACCTGGGTTTCCACTCTGCCCTTCCAATCCTCCTTCAAGGCCTTCAGCAGTCATGTCCATGAAATCTGGTATTTCTTCTTCATCCATAAAGGCATGGTGCAGGGTCATAAACCCGCCTGCTGATGCACCGCCTGCATATATCTGATTGGGGTCTATTCCATATTGGTTACCGCCTTCGGTAGCATCTTTCCTGAACCAGCGAATAGCAGCGCGCAGGTCTTGCACAGCACGCGCCACGGCCAAGCCATATGGCCCTTCGAGCGGAGGAGTAAACGCAACACCCATACGGTAGTTGATGCTGGCCACCACGTAGCCCATCTTGGCAAAATCCTGACACATGGGTACCACATCGCTCGCAGCTTTATCGCCAGCCAGAAAGTATCCACCATGGCAGATGATGATAACCGCGCGGTCAGTAGCCACATCGCCTTCGGGCACATACACATCCATCATCAATTCTTCCATGTTGCCTTCCATATTGATGTTGCTGCCATAGTGCACATCAGCAGTTTTTACAAAGTCCTGAAAGAGGAAATTGCGGTAGCGGTCATCACACTGACCATGCAGCAGGTTGCAAAAGGCAGAACACGCAAAGGCAAACAGAATTGTAGAGAGTTTCATATCAGAAATCTTGTTGATTAGAAAAAAATGAATGTGGTAAATGAATGAGAAAAGGTGAGAGATAACAAATCGGAGTTTGGGAAAAAGAATCTGCACATGGCAATTGGCGTGGGGAAAGAATGCGTTCATTTGTATCCGGACAGGCAGGCTGAAACCGGCTTGATTCCAAGGCAAGAACATGAAAAGATACTTAATAGTAACAGGTATGATGCTGGCTGTGGGCGCTCAGGCACAGCTACAGCGCAACTATAGCATACCGGTGACACAGGACGGAGTGGAACTGCACAACGCCTGGGCAGGCGGTATCAACTCAGCACAATTGAGCACCATTGATGTAAATATGGATGGGCTGGAAGACATTTTCCTCTTCGACCGTGTGGGTTCGCGCGTGGACATCTTCATCAATATGGATGGCACTCCCGGTGCTATGAATTACAAATACACACTGGAGTACAACCATATTTTTCCTGACAATCTGCGCAACTGGACCTTCCTCCGCGATATGAACTGCGATGGCAAAAAAGACATTTGCACCAACAGCGGCAGCAGTTTCAAAATCTACTACAACACCTCCAGCGAGACTACCTTGTCATTTACCGCAACTCCAACCAACGCAATACGCTCTGCCTATGATTTTGCAGGAGGCACATCGCCCGATTACTACGCGGGCATTTATAGCATAGCACCGGACCTGCCTGCCATAGCTGATTATGATGGCGATGGCGACATGGATATGTGGACCTGGGGCGACACAGGCAATATCATTTTTTTCTACAAAAACATGCAGGCAGAAAATGAATACTGCGATACTACAAGCTTCGAATTGCGCAACCGCTGCTATGGCGAATTTGTGGAAGCCATAGAAGGTTTTACGCTTTATCTGGACACTGTTTGCACATTCAACACAGCCGAGCCACGCGCAGCAGAGCCAGGCCCATTGAGGCATACAGGCGGTACTATACTTACGCTCGACCTTGACGATAACGGCTTGCAAGACTTAGTGATAAGTGATGTGACAGAAAGCAACGATGCCGCATTGCTGATTACCGATGCCTCCGATATGGTGGACAGCGCATTCGTAGCGCATTTGGATTTTCCCGTCACATTCACCTCAGATGGTTCGCAGGCTGTGATGCTCGACAAGTTTCCGGGCAATTTTTATGAAGATGTAAATAATGATGGCGTGCGCGACCTCATCGTATCGCCCAATGCATACAGCGATGCTGAGGATCGGAATGGCATGTGGCTCTATCTTAATGAAGGCACCAATTCGCTGCCCGATTTTCACTTCCACACTAAATCTTTTTTGCATGATGAGATGATAGACATCGGCACATCTTGTTTTCCAATTGCATTTGATGTGGACAACGATGGCTTGCATGATTTACTTGTGAGCAACAGGCTTTTCTATGATACAAGTGATGTGCACACTTCTCGTATTTGGTACTACCACAATGTGGGTGATGACGATGAACCTGCCTTTGCTTTGGCTGATACCAATTGGATGAATATGGAGCAGTATGGTTTCGAAACTGTGTATTTCACATTTGGCGATTTGGATGATGATGGTGATGATGACATGGTGCTGGGCGAACAGGATGGATACCTGCACTACTTCGCCAACACCGCAGGCGCAGATTTGCCATGTGTCTTTGCATTAACCACTTCGCCCATGCTCGATGCAACTAATCAAGATTTGGATGTTGGCCAGTTATCCTCTCCACAGCTGGTAGATTTGAACGAGGACGGCTTGCTCGATTTGGTGACAGGCGAGTTGAATGGTTGTGTGTCTTATTTCCAAAATATTGGTACTGAAGCAGTCTATAATTTTCAGTTGATAGAAGACAGCATAGGCAACGTGGCTGCTACCAGTGCGCTGGGTATACAAGGCAAAAGCATTCCCTTCTTATTTAAAAATGAACTGAACTTATGGCAATTGCTAATAGCAACCGAAACCGGTCAGATAAATCATTACAACAACATTGAAGGCAACATACTTGGATACTTTGATTTGGTGACGGAAGACTATATGGAAATAGATGAAGGTGAGCGCAGCTCTGTCTTCATGCAAGACCTCAATAACGATGATGTGGCTGACTTGCTTATCGGAAATATTGCCGGTGGACTTGGTATATATATGTCAACAGGTATTGGTGTTTTTGAAACAGTGCTTGAAACAGAAATAGTAGTTTATCCAAATCCTGCAATACATCAATTTTCGATTGCATCTCTTTCCTATCCCATCGAGGAGGTAGCAGTTTTTGACGGTTGTGGACGGCTGTTGCTTCAATCTGAAGTTCATTCACAACGAACCAACGTAGATGTTTCGCAGTTGGCAAATGGAGTTTATCACCTGTCAGTGCACGCAGGCAACAGTTTGGTTTCAAAAAGAATAGTAGTATTCAGATAATGAGTTTCAAGTCTGAAAGGACTTTCACTTTGCAATGAGGTACACACCGAAGCACAGTGGCTGCGCTTACTTGGTACGAAAAATTTTCCTACGATTTCAAAAACTTGTAGCTACGCCTGCCTCTCCCCTTGGTAGTTACCAAGTTTTCCAGCGGGATTTTTTTTTGTAAAGCGTGCGTCAGCCACTGTATTGTGCATTCGGTTGTGGCAGGTTAACGCAAGGGATTTGAGAGTATTGTGCAGGTGTGAAAAAATTGAGATTTTCTATTGCTTCACGAATCGAATTACTTCACTACCTCCTTTCAACCCTACGCGTATGAAGTACATACCCGAAGAAAAGCCACTGTCCTTAAAGTAAAATTGTATAGCGCCTACTGTGGTTGAATAAACCTGTTGGCCAAAAGAGTTGTAAATTTCTATTTCATCAATTATGTACTCAGCTTGAAGTATTACATAATCATTCATAGGATTTGGAAAGAGTATCAGTTGTGAAGTGTGGACTATTTCGTCAAGCGACTCTACCAGATAGTAAAATATTTCAGACATAACAAGACAGTCGTCTTCGAACTGAACCAGCACAGTATACTCACCAGGCAACAATGGATTGAACGTGTGGCCATTGGCAATGGTGATTTCAGAACCATAGCGATACCAAGTGTAGTTCACTGCACCAGCAGGTGCCCACAATAAACTGTCGTCAAAGTGGATGAGCACTGGGGTATGCAGCCACTGGCAAGTGTAGATGGTGCTGAGCGTAGTATTGGTGGTGATGGCCGGGTTGGTGTCGAAAAATATATGTGCAGTGTTTTGGATGGTAGTACCGGGTTGCAATTCGGGCTGCATGTCTATTCTGTATTTTACATAACCCATACTGCCAAGGTAATCAGCTCCCGAATCAGGCAACATGATGTTCTGAAAATGAAAATGCACAAGCCCGTCATCAGCAAGCTGCAATACCATGGGATGCGAAGTACCGGATACTTGAAGTGTCGCAAAGTCAAGATTAGTGCTGAGTTGGTCTTGAATTATTACATCTTGTGCAGTTGCATTTCCGGTGTTCTGAAAACGGATGGTGTATTCCAATTGCGTTTCATTCAATACATAAGCACTTGGAGAAAAGCCTTGAGGCGATACTTGCTTATCGTTTGGGTCATATGCACATTCTACCACATTAGCATCTGCATAATCATCAGCCAGCAATAAGTTGGATTCTTGCATGATGAATACTGAGGAGTGAAACTGCGCGAGCGCACCAATGTTGTCAATACCTGGATGGGTAAATTCGACTTCAAAGTCTGAAGAAGAGAGCGGCCAGAGATTTTGTACAGTCCAATAAATGGTATCACCAACTATGCTATCAGTCGAAGGATATGTTGCAACAACATTCATCAAACCATTGTCAAATTGCAAAGCAACCACACCATTGAGCAAGCTGTTGCCCGTGTTGCTCACTACTGTGTGGCTTTGGAAAGAATCTTCTATGCAACTCCAGCCAATGGCGGTTGTGTTTATCTCAGCACTTAGCACTGTTCCAAGGGGCTTTAATCCAAACCAAAGTGTGTCATCAGGTATATCGGCCTCCACATTTACATTCATATAGTAGGAGGCGTTATCAGAGGAGAGTTGCCACAACGAAGTATTGTAAACAGGTGTAACAGTGTATGCTCCACTTTGTGCAGGCAACCAATACGTACCGTTGCCGGAGTACATTGCATTGTAGGCGCCACTGAGTTGGATGCTTGCCGAGGGCATCATTTGTTCATTTTCATCCATGATGCCATTGTCATTTGCATCCATGTATATGGCCGTGGTGAACGACCATCCAAAAGGAAACATCACGAATCTGTGAATGAAAAGATCCTCCTGCGAAATGGAAAGCACTTCGGGGGCGCCAACAAGGTCGAAGTTTCGAAAGCCCCAGCCAGACAAGGCCCCCTGATGACTATACACGCCCATACTCTCCCACACTCCTGGCGCAGTTTCATTGAATACATGTCTTAGATTGTTGTATACTGCAATGAACTCGTAGTCGCCATCATCATTCACATCGTGCAAGGTTTCTACTCCATACAGGTTGGAATAAGGAAATGGAGTGGAAATGCCAAAGCCACCGGCATAAAGGGGGATGAAATGAGGTTCGTTAAAAAAAGTTTCATCGAAAATCAGGTCCTCGAAACCATCACCGGTATAATCGAAATGTTGGAAGGAAGTAGCTGCCGGAAATTTTTCTTCACCTGTTATTTCATAATCGAAACTTACCCAAGTGGTAGGGTCGCTGTTGCCGCTGTTCACACGTAGTTGCAATAGTCCATTGCCTCCACTGTCATTGCCTTCCAGCATAAAGTCAAGGTCTTGATCATGGTCATAGTCAAACGGAAGCAAGGAATGAAAATCATCTGATCCGAATTCCAAATCTTGAAACTGAGGATTGCTCAAATCATCGCCCCACATCATTTTTAGAAACACGTCTTCGGGGCATTCAAAAATGTAATCCATACGCTGATCATTATCTATATCTGCAGCTTGCCATGAGCTTATTTCAAAAGGAACATTGACGTACTGAATGGTGAATTGTGCTGTGCCATCATTCATATAAAGCATCAACGAACCGCCTTCAAAGCTGAATGCTGCTATGTCTATATCTCCATCCGCATCGGCATCGCCAGTTTCTATATTGAAGTTGTTATCATCGTCAGGTATAAATCCTATCTCTATCATTTGACTAAAACTTGATTCTTGGTTGAGATAATAGGCCAGCCTGCGATTGCGGCTTCCAGCGGTTATTACTTCCTGGTATCCATCGCCATTGAGGTCGGCCACACGCACCTGAGACCAAGCACTCAGGCTCTCGTCCAATTCCTGAAAATTTAATTCCTGATTGGGATATACCTCAAAAAGTGCTGCCCGATTAACTATGGGCGAACCGGTAATTACAAACTGCGGATCGGTATCACCATCTTGTGTTTCTACTTCCGTTACATACATAAAATCTCCTATTGTAGGCCATTCGAAACTGTAGTTTAGTTCGGTACTATTCCATTGATGGAACATCAATTTACCAGGATAATCACAGAAAACGATTACATCATCAACGCCATCGTTGTTCCAATCTCCATAATTCATGGTAGCCATAGAGTTGCAGCTCAATGGACTGAAATCAATCACTTGAGTGAAGTATTCTGAGCCATTGTTGAGGCCTATTTTAAACTCATCAGTGTCATTGCCGTTGTCATATATCACATCGAGGTTGTCATCACCATTCATATCCTGTATATGTACAAACTTGATGTAGGTACCGTTGGCCATGGTCTGTCCGGCTTGAAAGTTTCCGGATGTGGTGCCCAGAAAATGTCTCAGGGTTTGTCCGCTGTTATCCACACCAATAATATCCATTACACCATCTTGATTCAAATCTGTCAACTGCATTTCTGAAAGCGTAGTTGATGAGGTGGTTTGAAATGAATATTCTTCCAATTCTCCATTGTTGTTTCGAAATGTTTTGAGTTTGCCATCGGTGCATACCACTATATCATCCCAACCATCTTCGTCAAAATCAAATACCAATGGCTTGGTGGTGCTTTGGTCGCTGACATGCAAAATTTCTTCCTCATCAAATAGTAAAAAACCTTGGTTGCGCCAAACGGAAATCCGATATTCGGGATAGTTGTTAAAGTGGCTGCCCACAATGTCGTTGTCGCCATCATTGTCTAAATCTACAATCGCCAATCGAAGAAAAAAATCCATATCTGGTAATTGCAATTTTTGCAATGTGGCAAACTGACCACCACCAAGATTTTCGCTCCAGGTAATTTGCTCATCGCACATGATAATCAGGTCGTGCAAACCATCACCATTGATATCAGCATCGGTCACCTCGCGGGTTTTAAAAGTGCTGGAGAGTTGATATGGCATATCGAGCTGAGCCTGTAGCAAGCATAAGCTGCTTATCAAGAAGAAGGTTAGTAGAGTTGTTTTCATGTGCGGAAAAGTTTCGATTTTGGAAAAGACAACGCCATACAAATAAAAGCAGCTTTACCCGATTGGTTGCAACTATCACCTTTGCCTCAAAAAACATAAAACACACCACACATGTGCTACGATATTGATTTGCTCAAAGCACGCATTGCGCGGCACATGCAGCGCAACGATAGTACCCCGCGTGCCATACTCGAAGCCATGGCCATGCTCGAAAAAAACTGGAAAGGCGAGCCACTATTTCCGGTATCCGGATTCGAACATCCATTGCTGCCATTGCTTGTGATGGACAATGAATTGATAAAAGTGCAAGAGCTGTCATGGGGTTTTATTCCGCGACACACAGCCAATATCAAAGATGCACACTTGCTCAGAAAACAGCTGCTGAATGCCAGAAGCGAAACCATGTTGGAAAAATTATCATTCAAAAATTCGGCTTTGCAAAAACGCTGCATACTGCCGGTGGCGGGCTACTACGAGTATCATCACAAACACAATCGTGTATTTCCGCATTATGCATTTCCAACCAATGACTTAGTGTTTTACATGGCATGCATAGCCGAAGAGTGGACAGATATGCACACTGGCGAAATCACAAATTCATTTGCCATTTGCACTTGCCAAGCCAACCCACTGATGGCCCGGATACATAATAATCCAAAACGTGAAGGCGGCCGAATGCCTGTGATGCTTGAGGGAGACAACCTATTGCGTTGGCTTGATATGCACATCACAAAAGATGACATCTTAAAAATGTGTCAGCCTTTGGATGATTCTAAAATGAAGGTGCATAGTGTGAGAGCCTACAGAGGCAAGGCCGCCAACACCAACCCCGATTTGGTTAACGTTGCTTTTCATTACCCTGAATTGAATGAGCAGAGAAGTTTGTTCTGAAAAATATCATATCCATATCATGCATATCTGGTGTCAGATAGATTGAAATCTGAGTTGGCGAATTGCAAAAAGAGTGATAGGATTCGCACCGTGCTACGTACACAACCAAAACAGCATTAGACTTGCAGACATCCATATCAAAATCAGTTTTGAGCAGAACCAACATATCTTCAAATGTACCATGGGAGAGCATAGTGGGCTACAGCCGCGCAGTGCGTATAGGCAATGTGATAGAAGTGGCAGGCTCCACCTCCATAGTAGATGGAACAGTGGCCGGACAAGGTGATGCAGCCATGCAAATGCGCATCATATTGCAAAAAATAGAAAGCGCCCTCAGGCAGGTAGGTGCATCACTCAGTGATGTGGTTCGCACACGAATCTATGTTACAGACATCAGCAGTTGGGAAATTATTGGCCGCGTGCACGGGGAATTTTTCAAAGACATAAAGCCCGCCACAACCATGGTAGAAGTGAGTCGTCTCATTGAACCTGACATGCTGGTGGAGGTAGAAGCCACGGCCATTATCCAATCCTGAATCAACAATCGAAAAAATATTATACATGCGACTTTTTTTCATTTCAATCATTCTGCTTTTTATTACAGAAAAAAGTATTGCTCAACAATGCCATCGTGCAGCCTGGGTAAAAACTTATGGCAATCAAAACATAGGCGAAGGCATATTGGATGTTGAGCAAAACCCACAAGGTGGATTTGTAGTGGCCGGACAATTTCCCATGCAAGGCCTCACCCTTGGCAGCGAGACATTGCCTGCCGGTGATGGTGGTTATTTTCTTGCTCAGATGGATTCATCAGGCACATATACCAACCTTACTGAAGTGCTTCCGCTGTCATACGTCACAGTGAAGCGCATCACCGTGCTACCTGATGGCTCGGTGGCAGTGGCTTGTTTTATGTCCGGCAGTTTCACACTTGGCAACGAGACTTTTGATGCCCATGGCAACTCGCGGGCATTGCTTGTAAAATTTGATGCGCAATTCAACTACCAGTGGCACATGGCTTCGCACTATGGCAATAGCAATATAGAAGCACGTGATGTGGCCCATGACAGCGAAGGAAATATATACTGGGGTGGTTTATTCAACAGCGACTACTTCGTACTCAATGGTCAAACAATTCATAAAAATAACGGTCGTGTTTGGTTAGCCAAACACACTTCTAATGGCCAATTGATTTGGCTCAATCAAATAGGCAGTTTGAGCAGTACGGGCATGCAAACAATGGCCGTGGATAGCGAAGACAATGTTTGGATAACAGGGACAGCCACCTTGTCCGCCACAAGTGTTTTTCAATTCAGCCAGCAATACCGCGTGAATGGATATCTGAATAATTCATATAGTTTTTTTGCAGGCAAATACAGCAGTGATGGCGATTGTATTTGGGGCAAACTGACATCTACCGCATACACCAACAATCAGAGCATGTATGCTTGGGATGCACAATGCGATGAGTTGGGCAACATGTACGTCTGCGGAAAAATTTCGGGACAGCATCACCTGGATGGTACACTGCTTTATGGTGATGATGGCAGCGGCTTTCTGATGAAAATGCAAAGCAATGGCGATTGTGAATGGTTCAAGACCATGAATGGACAAGGCTCAAATGAAGAAGCAGCGCGGCTTCATTATCGCGATGGAAAAATTGCAGTGATGGGCTACCTCTCCAGCAACCAACCCTACATTGGTGACTTTCCCGCACATAGTACCATCTCCGGCACATCCAAACATTTCAATGCCAACTTTCTGGCAGATGGTAATTTGGAATTTGCACGTGTGTATGACAGTAGCTCAGGCAATCACTACCTAAGCGATGTGGTGCTTGATGAAGGTGGCAATCAACTGCTTTTTGGTCAGTTCAAAGGAGCGCAGCTGTGGTATCCGGTTTCTCTCAATCAAAGTGGCAGCAATGTGAAATTATATATTGCCAAATTCAATGCTGCATCCTTTACACCTTTCAGCATCAGTGCCGGGCCTGATAAAACTACTACATGCAATACATCCGTGCAGTTGAGTGGAAGCACTTTACCGCCAAGTGGTGTTGACATTGGATGGTACCCAAGTGTGGGCTTTTCGGGCAACAACAGCAAAACACCCAATGTGATAATCAGCACACCACAGTCATTTATTTTCTATGGATACTATCAGGGCTGTGTGGTGATAGATACAGTGCAGGTGATACTCAGCGACTACGACCTCACATTGCAAGTGCCCGAAGAAGAAATGATATGTGTGGGCGAAACATTGTTGGTGGATGCCGTTAGCAACCATCCTGATGCGACCTTCGCATGGCTGCCCAACTATAGAATGACTACAGCTACTGCTGCATCCACAGGCATCTATACCAATGTGGATATCAACTATGTGGTAGAGGCCACCTACAACAATTGCAAAGCGAAGGACACCATACACGTGATTGCAAAACCACTTCCATTTATCTATACCCCATACAACCAATATTACTTAGGCAATTATCAAATACACACTTGCCTGAACACCACAGTGGATGTGGACTTGGGTGTAGCTGAAAACACCTACACCATGAACACCGGTATAGATGCAATTTGGAACTCAACACACGATGTTACGCTTATTGCAAACGAATACATTCAGGCCGGCATTATCACCGCAGCATCACCATTCGGTTGTGTAAGCACATTGCCTGTATTGCTATATGGCCATGACAGCCTTCCGCCACCGCCCATAGTAGAGCACCCAACAGACACAATTTATTTATGTCCGGCAAGCGGCCTTGTGTATGAAGAAAGCATTGCGATAACCAGCGACTATGTGTGGGACGATGAGTTTCAATACAGTTGGTATCCCGGCTGGCAGGTAGATTCGCTTGACGGACTTGGATGGCGCGACATACCTGATTGGGAATGGGGACACTACCGAGAAAACGCATTGTCGTGGGGCGATGGCAACAGCATCTACTACAGCGAGCTTGAATTTTGGAATGTACATGCTGAAATGGATGGATTTAAGTTCAGATCATATGTAAGTGATATATGCAGTGAACGAGCGTACACCAACGAGATGGTGCTTCGCGTAGGCCCGGCTATCGAAAGTCAAACACAGGAAGTAAGTATATGTGAAGGCGCAAGCGATTCAATATTTGTGCTGAGCACGCTCAATACTTCAAGCTATCAATGGGAAGTATTTACCAACGGTATATGGGAGGTGATCGTGAATGGGACTAACCATGAAATAGAAAGCAACGTGCTGCATCTGTTGAATGTGTATGCAGGCATGGATAGTCTGTACAGATGTCGCACTACAGGTTGCGATCCTCAGCTGTTTATGTATTCTGAAGAAATTGTACTTAGCGTGATACCCATGGAAATGATCGAGGTGACACCCTTAGCAGATGAAGTTTGTCCCGGTGGCACTGCATCCATTTTGTTGCCGGTTGATACATCGGGCTATAATTTTCAGTGGTATGTTGACGATGAGCCATTGGCAGATTCGCCTACCATTGAAGGCACTGCATCCAATGAACTTTTGATACATGGTGTTGATAACGATCTGGCCCAACTTGAATTTAAATGTTACATCAGTGCTGCGCAATGTGGTCTGGGTGCTTTTACTGATTCTATCTTCATAGTCATATTACCAACCTACACTGCTACGTTGGAATTAGAAACAAACATTGTTTGCATTAACAGTGGTATGCTGGCACTCAGCGGTGGCAATCCATCAGGAGGTTATTACTCTGGCGAATTCTCAGACAACGATTTGTTTGATGCAACAGCGGCAACTGCTGGCCAGTATGTGATTGCCTATAACGTAGCCCACCCTGTAAGCGCATGTGTTTCTTCGGCATCGGATACTTTGCATGTAATGCCTTTGCCGGTGGTCAACTTCATATTGGAAAACGACCTTGTGTGCAACAACGAAGCGGTAGTTTATCTGCAATCGGCAACACCCGCAGGCGGAAGTTATAGCGGCATCAATGTGATGGAAGAAGACCTGGGTACCTTTCAGTTCGTTACTCAAATGGCATCGCAAGGTGTTTATGAAATTACTTATACATACGCTGATGATTTCGGATGCACAGCCACTGCAACAGACAGCATGCACGTTCATGCACCGCAGTCAATTGTTTGGGTAGAAAATCTTGGAACCTTTTGTATTGGTGCTGCTGACAACCTGGTGGAAATGCCACAGCCCGCAGGCGGTTCATACACCAACGATGCGATAGTTGATTCGCAACTGCAAACTGAATTGTATGAGGCAGGACAACATGAAATAACCTATACATACACCACTGAACAGGGATGCGTAAGTGAAGCCACTGCCGCCTTCGATTTGCAGGGAGTGAATGCTACACTGCAATTCACTGATACCATGCTCTGTGAAAATGGAATTGAAGTAACCTTGTATGGAGGCGAACCCGCAGGTGGTGTTTACGAAATAGACGGCATTGAATCAGTTCAGTTCGATCCTGCGCTTTGGCTCATAGGTGAGCACATGCTTACTTATGCATATACTGATGCCCTGTCACAATGCTCCGATGAGGAGTCGCTGACCATATACCTTAATGCAACACCACAAATAACCTGGACAGATGAATGGGATGTGCTATGCACTGGCCTTGATTCTGTTTTCATCAATACTGCTATACCACAAGGCGGAACCTTTTCTGATGCAGTGGTGAACAATGGTTATCTGATGTTAGATGGTATGTCAGCAGGCGACTACGCAGTGGGCTACCATTACACTGATGCAAATGGATGCACAGATTCACAATACATAGAATTCACTTTGGCTGAAACTCCGCAGGTGAATTGGACAAGCGAGACCAACTTTGAGATATGTGTGAATCTGGAATTCGAAGTTGATTTCGGGCAGTTTGTAAATATGCCAGACGGCACTTTCAGTTGTAGTGTTTTGGAATTTGACGGAAGCATTTGGGAAAATGACTTCACTCTTGGCGAACAAACCATAATGGTGAACTATGAATACACCGATGCCATCAGCGGCTGCACAACTGTTGTTAGTCACGAGTTCTATCTCATCCTTTGTTTTGGTGTGGAGGAATTGATGGCCGAACCAACTGTATTCGCTGATGATGAAAATGTGCTTCACGTACAGAACGCATCTGCATCATTGCAGGTACAGTTGTTCGATGCCTCAGGTCAGATAGTCTTAAGCGAATTGACAACCGGAGCCAATTACATCAAACAATTGCAACTGGCTTCTGGTGTTTACACTGTCCATTTGCACAATGGCTCACACAGTTGGAACAGGAAAATAGTGTTGAGGTAATACGCTTAGCTCATTTCACTTTTATTTCCACTACACTTTCTTGCTTGCGCCACTTGGCCAACACTATCAGTTTATCGTCATTCACTATGTATCGCGACACTTTGGGTCTGAGCATTTTTTTCTCAGCACGCAGTTTCGCATCAGGTTCTTTTGTCACATTGCCATCAGCATCTACATGTGCTATGGTTGTTACAGATTTTTTGCTTGAAGTCATTCCATAGATTCTGTTGTCCTTCTTTTTCGCATCGTAATTCTTAGCGTTGTCGTTGTAGAAGTAGTATAGTTCGCTTCCATCCACCATCAGTGCATAAGAGGAAAACATTCCACCGTCATTGGCAGTGCGCTGGTATTTTGGCACATTGCTTTGCCATTCTATGTTGCCTTGTGCATCCACGTTGATGATGGTGATGTTGCCATAGATGTAGTAGGTAGTGCAGGTGGTGCTGCCGGTGCGCGGGTCGGTAGTGCAGCGCGTGTACTCGTTGTAATACTCGCCAGATATGATGAGTCCGCCATCATCGCGGTTTATGAATTCGCGTATTTCAAATTCACGCATGGCTACAGGCGCATCAGCATCCTTCTTCTTTTTCTTAATTTCATCGTCATCTTCATCGGTCTGCTTTTTTTCAAATGCCTTGATGCTGCTGGTCATCACATCACCAGTTTCGCTGTTTATCTTGATGAAATAAACACCGTTGATTCCATCATTTTTGTCATTGGTCAGAGAGTACAGTCCGGCTACATTGATGTTTCCATTTACATCTAAGTTGTAGTCTAAACTTTCAATTCCCTGACTTTCGTTTAGTTCTATTTCATACTCTTTCAATTTTTCTTTTTGGTGGTTGTAGCTAATCACTTTGAAACTGCGGTGACCACCGCGTTCTTTTGCTTCTGCCTTCGCTTTTTTCTTTCCTTCTTCTTGTTTTGTTTTTTCAAATTCGTTGAAGGTACAGGTCATGTACAATACATCCGAAGCATCTACCATAAAGTCTGTCACTGTAAAGTACTTATCAGGGTATGGCATTTCCAGCTTTTCATTCCATATCAGTTTTAGATTTTCATCATACACTTTGAAGTGGAATTTTTCCTTGTCATACTTCTCAAATGGCGGATTAGTGAATATCAGTATGCGACCATTGGCTTCATTCACATCATAAGTAAAATCTCCTGAGTTTCTTTTCGAAATGGTTTGTATCACATCCAGTTCAATGGGCGCACCATCAAGACTGCCCCGTTCAGTGAGCTTTTGCGCTATCAAAAATTTTTCGTCCGTTGCCTTGTCGTATGCGGTGCAAAAGGCTAATAGTTTTTTGTTCACCATAAAAATGCTTTCTACTGACACACGTTTATTACCGAACTCAGGTGTCACTACTTCAGTCTCGAAGGTGAGAGACAAATCGCTGGCATTGATTCCGCCAAGCCACAGTTTGCGTTTCCATGATGTATAGTAGATAACACCATCTTTTTCACCAATGAATTCCAGTATGGACCCTTTGGGGTCGAAGCTCGGCCCGTTCTTGATGTTTACATCGGCTACTTGCGCTTGTGTGATTGTAGTAAGCAGCAGGAAAAAAGTGAAGATTGAAATGCGATTCATAGAAAGAGATGATTGGAGATGTTGCACAATATCAGAAATCGAAAATATTGAAACTTCTCAAGAGTTTCATTTGGATTGAATACTCATGGCTAGCTTCACCAAATCTGCCGTGTTGTGCAGGTCAAATTTGCTCATGATGTTTTTGCGGTGTGTCTTTATGGTTTCGTCACTCAGAAAAAGTTTTTGAGCAATTTCTTTGTTCGTCAATCCATCACTTATCATCAGCAATACTTCCTTTTCTTTTTTGGTCAGTTGGGGTTGCGAATTCTCCTTGCGCATATTCTGAAGCAGCAATTGTTGCAGTTCAGCATTGATGTAAGTTCGTCCGACTTCTACCTCTGCTATGGCATGAAAGAATTCTTCTGCTGTTGTGTTTTTCAACAGAAAACCATCAGCTCCGTGTTTCAGCATGCTTTGCACGGTACCCACATCATTGAGCATACTCAGGCCCAATATCTTCACTGTTTTGTTTCGCGATCTTATCTCTCTTGTTGCACTTATGCCATCCATTATTGGCATGTTCACATCCATGATGATGAAATCGAAACCATGCGTTGCTGCCAGCTCCACGGCTTTTTGTCCATCGCTTGCTTTTGCAGTTACTTCAAAATTTTCAGCAGAATGGATCAGCCGGCTGATGCCTTCCATCACCAATTCATGATCATCCACAAGTAGGAATTTCTTTTTCAATGCCGTAGTTCTTTCGTTGATGGTGTGTAAGGTATTTCAATAGTTGCGCTCATGCCATTGCCAGGTTTGCTTTCCCACATCATTTTGCCCTTCAGCAAAGTTGCTCGTGTTTCAATATTCTTTATTCCAAAACCCTTTGCATTTGATTCAGTAAGGTTGAATCCTTTGCCGTCATCCTCGTAGTGCAACACAAGGTTGCCATCACGGTAGAAGAGCTGGATTACAATCTCCCCACATTGTGCATACTTGATAGAATTCATCACCAACTCCTGCACCATACGGAACAATGGAAGCTGATGTGAAGCATCAAATTGCTGAAGGATCGGCTCTACAAAAACATCAGTTTTTATGTTGTTTGATATGGAAGTTCTGGAAGCCAGCTCATGCACTGCTGCCGCGAAGCCCTGCATTTCCAGTGTTTTTGGACTCAGATCCATCAGCAGGCTTCTGAGGTCACTCATGCTTGTATCCACTAAGTGATGCAACTCGTTTTTCGAATGCCTCACTTGTTCATCGTCCGAGCTGATGTGTTTCTCAAAATTGCCGAGATAAATTTTTAAAGCACTCATGCGCGTGCCGAAATCATCGTGCAGGTCGCGTGCTATTCTTCTTCTTTCTTTTTCTCGTCCATCTATTTCAGCCACGAGTTTTTCAGTTTGTATGCTATTCAGTTTTGCAATTCTGTTTTTATAGAAAACGAAAAACAATAGAAGAGCGAAACAAATAAGACCAGGATAAAACCATGCACGCTGCCAGAATGGGGGTATGATGTGCAGCGGAATAGAAACCACATCGCTCCATTGGCCCTCACTGTTTTTTGCTTTTACCATGAATGTATAGTCGCCACCACTGAGGTTGGTATATCCTGCAAACCCGCGGCTGCCGCTGTACTGCCAAGTTTCGTTTATTCCCACAAGCATGTAGGCATACTCATGTGTACTTGGGTCAGCATAGTCTAATAGCACGAATTCGAACGAGAAGAAATTTTGTCGGTGGCTCAGCGAGATTTGAGACAGATGCAAGAGCGAGTCAGCATTCGTATTGAAGATGGAGAAGTGGGTGAGCTTCAGCTTAGGTTTTGATTGGGGCCATAACATAGATTCAGGATGGAAACGGATGAAGTAGCCATTGCCACCTGCATAGCAATACCCATCGGAAGATGCAAAAATGTTTCCGCGCAAATCCTCTGACGGTAGGCCTGACGTGGTATTCAGTGCATGCAATCGGTTAGTTGCAGGTTCGTAGCAAGTGAGGTTTCCATCAGCTATCATCCAAACTTGTTGTTGACCCATGCTGGTAGTTTTCATCAATCCTTTTACATTATTCAAATCTTCAACTACTGTTTCAAACTTTAGAGTAGCGGCATAAAATTTTTGCAATCCAGTTGATGTGCTTACCCAAAATTCACCTTTTACATCTTCCACCATGTCGCGTACATCATCAGTCAGCAGTGATTTTTGGTCATCCTGCCTGTGCAATATGTAATCAGCAGTGAACCATCTGAATGGCTGTGTGATGGTTTGTGCCAGGCCCGTTGCTTTGTGGCTCAGCATGGTTTGCAAAGTGTCACTGGAATGGAACGAAATGTTGTGAGCAATTCCTTTTTGTTGTCCCAACATCCAGATATGGCCTGCGCTGTCAGTCATCACTTTTCTCACCAAGTGTTCTATGTCATCAGGTGCATTGATGGTGCTTATGAAACCACTCAGATTGTTGCTGTCAAACACTGCAACACCATGCCCATACACGCTGGCCCACACCACTGGGTGTTCTTTCCAGTGGCCTTCAGCTATGCTTGTAATGCGCGATGCAGGGATGTCAAAGAAATCGAAACCATCAGTAGGCCGCGAGTAGAATGTGTTCATTGGCCGGATGCTGTAGTCCTGCGTATTGAGAATGAAAAGTGATTTGTTGGTACCTATAAAAATGCGGCCATCACTGTGGCGAAACAAATTAGTGATCTGCAGTGGTGTTCCTTTGTATGTAAGTTGTTTGGTTGAAAATGCATGTGTTGTTTTGTTGCGCACCACAAGGCCTGTGCTTGTTGCTATAAGCAAGTTGTTGCCATCATCCAGAAAGTCGTACACCACACTTTCGTCACCTGCATATTCAGACACATCTCTCATGAAATTTACTTCCACGTGGTTTTCAAAAGGATTGTATAGGCACACTCCTGAGTCGGTTCCAAGCCACATACGCCCATGGTCATCTCTGCATACACAGCGCACGGCATTGCTGTTTATCGAAAATTTGTAATCAAAATCTTTGCGAATATTTTCACAATTGCCATTGGCCGTGTTGTAGATGTAAAGTCCGCTCAGGCGCGTTCCAAGCCACAACAATCCGTTAGCATCTTCAGCTATTGAAATCACTTCATCTTGTGTGTGTGAGAATGGAGCGTTATCAAGCGTCATCACCACTTCGACCTGCGCGGTTTGTACATTGTATTTGTGCAGCGCATTGTCCCAGGCACCGAACCAAACGTTTTGCTTCTCATCAGCATAGATGCAATTGACTGAATAAGGCGCATCATGATTTTTTTCTTCTTTGTGCAGCGTTTGGAATGTTTTGTTATTCATCACCTGCATAGAATATCCGAGCGTGCCGAAATAGAATGTGCCTTCAGTGCTTCGCTCTATGTCCAAGTATTGGTAGGCTCTGTTTTCTATTTTGTTTCCATCGCTCAGTTGCATTTCCTTCATGGCGGTGTATGCGCTGTTGTGTTGGTTGAAAAGAAAAAGACCATGATTGGTGGTGCCTATCCACAGTGTGGAGTCAGTGGCCAGTTCAATCGTGTTTACTTCCCACACACCTTCGTGTGATACATTGTTTGCTGCGGGTAGAAAACTCACGAATTGATTCTTACGGAAATCATATTTACACAAACCACCGGCAGAACAAGCGAGCCAGATGTTGCCCCATTGGTCTTCCAGCATATCTTGAATGTTGTTGCCGGACAATGAATTTTTTGCATCCCCTGCCTGGCTATACACAATGCACTCGCGGCCATCATACCTGTTCAGACCATTATCTGTAGCGAACCACATAAACCCGCGGCTGTCTTGCATTATCGCATTCACCCTGTTTGCTGACAAGCCATCTTCAGTATTGATAGTCCTGAATGAATACGTGTTTTGAGAACATACGATTTTCAATGCAAACACACAAAGCATAGCAAGTGAATAGCGCAAGGTCATAGTACCAAATTTAGATATATCCCCCAAAGAGGGGAGAAAGAAATTCACCCATGAGCGTGTTGTATGAGGCATTCGAAAAAACGGACGTTTGTTCTGTTCAAATCAAAACATTTTTTTCAATCAACAAAAAACCAAGACAATGAAAAAGACCTACTCCTCTTTATTGATTTGTCTGTCTGCAATTATGCTTTCAGTACAATGCCACACCCAAGCTTTCGACTGGGCAGTGGGAACCAGTCCGGCAAGTTCTGCATTTGTATATGATGTAGAGGTGGATGCCGATGACAATGTGTATGCTGTTGGTCATTTCAACAGCAGTGTAACTATCGGCAGCTTCACTTTAAGTGGTGGCGGTGACGATGTATTTCTTGCCAAAATAGATTCGACAGACAACGTGGTGTGGGCTGTAAGTGGCGGCAGCAGTTCAGCAGACTATGCTGCCGATGTGGATGTGGATCTCGATGGCAACATCTACATCACCGGAACAATATATGGCGCAGCCACATTTGGCACACACACCACGGCCGCAGCCGGAGTGCAAAAACTTTTTGTAGCCAAGTATGACAATGATGGCAACTGCCTGTGGGTTACCAGCACAGTATCCACAGGTACAGTAGGCAATGGATTGGCCGTGTCCAACAATGGCACACGAGTTTATACCGCAGGCGCATTTTATGCAACAAGCATTTTTCCCAATCGTGTGCTTTCCGATGGCGACACATCGCCACTGATGGCATGCATGGACAGCACAGGTGCATGGATTTGGGGCAATCAAACAGGCGACTACTTGGTAGTGGACCAGGCCAATGCTGTGGATTGTGATGAGTATGGCAACGCGTATTTCACAGGCAGTGTTGGAGCTATTGGTGGTGCTGCAGTCACATTCACTTCAGAGTTACCACTTATAGCCGTAAATGTGATTTCAGTAGCAGGTTTGGCTGATGCATTTGTTTGCACCTACAATCCCATTGGCCAATTGCTTGGTGCAGCAGTGTATGGCACAAGCGGTTGGAACGAAGGCAAGGATATAGAAGTGGTATCGAGCACAGAATATTACGTTACCGGAGACTACCAGTATCCAATTACTATAAACGCAACAACGTTGACCAATGCAGGAAATTATGATGCGTTTCTTGCGCGGATGGGAAGCACTATGTGGGCTGTGAAGTGCGATGGAACACGCGCACAAAAAGCAGATGCTCTATCCTATCATGATAGCAATATTTATTGGTCAGTACAGGCCGAAGACACCACACATTTTGGTGCACAAGCATTCATACCTTATTCATATCCGGGGTATATAGGCATTGATGCTTGTGTCGCAAAAATGACTGATGCCGGAACATATCTATGGGCGTTGCAGGCTGGTGGGCGAAGCTATGATGGCCCAGGTGGAGTAGCCGCGGGTACTGCTGACGATGTATATCTCGGTGGTTATATCAACTTCGGATCACCCACTGCCGACAACGCTCACTTTGGATCACAAACAATTAGTAGCACATATACGGCAGTTGGTTTTGTTACGCGCATTGATGAGCACGGCATCGACCTTACCGTGGGCGATGTAGCCACAGAAAATTGCACTGGCAACATCATGAATGTTCCATATACAGCATATGGTGTGTTTAATCCCGGCAACATTTTTACCGTACAGCTATCTGATGCCACCGGAAGTTTTGCCGCACCCGTTGCCATCGGCAGTATTGCTGCCACAAGCTCTGCTACTATAGCTGCCAGCATACCGCTGAGTACGCCCGAGGGTTATGCTTACCGTGTGCGCGTAGTTTCCACTTCACCGGTGCTAACCACCACTATGAATGAGAATGTACTCTATATGCGCGCCACATCGCAAGCACCAACTTCTATATCAGCATCATCATACAGTGTGTGTCCATCTACTTTGGTTTCGCTCACAGCGGTTGGCGGAGTGGCCGGTACTTATGGCGACTATTACTGGTATAGCGGAGGCTGCGGGTCCACCTACATCGGTACAGGAATTTCTACTGCAGTAATGCCCGCTACCACAACTACTTACTTCGTAAGAACTGGAGGTTATTGCAATACCTCCATGTGTGCCAGCGTAACCATAGTAGTAGCATCATGTGGTGGCGCTGTGAACGATGCATTTGCAGGAGCAAAAAATGTAAGCCTCTCAGGCGTTGCTTATCCGGTGGGCAATTGTTTCAGCGAAAATTTGATGGGAGCTACGGTTTCTGTTGAGAGTTATACACCCAACGTATTGCCCGCAGGTGGACAAGATTTGTGGTACAAAATCACATCGCCATCCACAGGCTTGCGCATTGCAGTTACATCAGCATCTATGAATGTGGTTGTCGAAATGCATCTGTCATCCACAGCCATTTGGGATACAGAAAATGCGGTGTTCGGTGCAGGCACTGAGGTGATGAATATTGGAGGATTGACCGAGGGCGAAACTTATTTTATTGCAGTAAGATCGTTTGATGGAATACTTGGGCCATTCACTATTTGTGTGCAGGCATTGATGGACAGCCGATGCAATGATGGCTCCGGCACTTACAGCCTCTGTTCCAATTTCAAACCGAAATGGACAGGCGCCAATATGTATTCGTTCCATTTTGTTCCAACAGGTTCAACGCCAGGTGCGCCCACCACCGCCACTGCTACAGGCCAAATCCCACTTTCTAATGCAACACTTGCATTGCAATATGGTGGCACATACAATGCTTTGGTTGACGCAAACTACAACCTCATCAATGGTGCAGGCAGCCCGGAGACTATTGTGATTGCGGGCAGTGATATTTGTGCGGTGAGCATAGCACCCCATGCAGATGTGCAGGTGAAGAGCACGCAAAGATGTCCGGCATCTCTGCCGAAGTCAAGCCTGCTGAGTGCTAAGCCTTATGTATGCGGCCCTGTTTTGAATTTTGAATATGAGTTTACAGAAATAAATTGCATAACATCCGCATCAGTTGGTTTGCCATTTTCAAAATTCACTTCATCAGCATCGCCCAATCTTTCACTTGGTTTTACACTACCTTCCTTGGTAGCTGGTGCTTGTTACAGTGTCCGTATTCGCCCTGTTTTTACTTATGGAAATGGCGAGTGGGGAACACCACAGTGCATTCAAATCAGCAGCTCATTGTTCACCGAGAGCTTCATGCCTGGTGCTGATACTGAAAGCGAAAAGACTATTGCTGATGAATGGAACGCAACACTGTATCCCAATCCAAACAGTGGCGAAACAGTTCACATCATGAGTTCAGAATTAAAAATGAAGCAAGTGACTGTGAGAATATCTGATAGCATGGGCCGCCTGATTTTCAGCAGGATCTATATTGTTGATGGCACTTTGAATACTTCAATTCAGTTTGCCAATAGACTGAGTGCGGGCATCTATCTGGTAGATTTTGTTTGCGGTGATGAGGTAAAAACTCAAAAGTTGATGGTGAATTAGACTTACCAATATGAATAAAAAGAAAGAGGCTGCCATGCAAGGCAGCCTCTTTTGTATCAGATCAGTTCTGGTTTATTTCACCAACAATCTCTTTCTTGTGATTATACCATTGGCGTTCAACTCTACTATATAAATGCCCTGAGTGAGGTTGGCTATTTGCAAAGTCTTTAGCATGTCTGCACTGTTGTTGAGCACATACACCACTTTGCCTGTCAGGTCATACACAGCAAGGTCGGCCACACAGGCGCAGTTCTTTTGCACTGTCACCTGATCAGAAGCAGGATTGGGAAACAAATTGAAATCCACACGCAGATTGGCTTGCAGTTCACCTACGTTGTCACCACCTTGCACAGTGATGACTCCAAATTGTGTATCGGCATGGTTGAAAAGCGAACATTCATAATTGTAAGTGCCCGCCAGAGTGAAAGTCTTTGTCCAGACAAAAGGAGTAGCGTGATCTCCGCTGTCAAAAGGATCAGGGCAGTTACCGTTAGTGGTTACAAGGTTGTGCTGGCCACTCACCCATGTCCATTCTATTTCATCGCCCACAGCTATAGTCAGATTTTGTGGAAGAAAATATGGAGTAATGTTTTGATTGCCTCCCACTTCCACCTCCCAGGTGGTAGCAT
>JBJXFP010000007.1:0-6283 GCA_046155615.1 Flavobacteriales bacterium
ACTATTGATGGCGTGCTGACCGAAGCAGAAAGCAAAATTTGGCATGCTCACCCTGTTTGGTTTTTAGACGGCAACCCGATAGTTGGCTACAGCAAACAAAAAGCAGGGATAAGACTCATGTTTTGGAGTGGCGCTGACTTTGATGAGGAGCTTTTAAGTTTGAGAGGTGAAAAATTTAAGGATGCATCTATTTTCTACAACAGCATAGTGGACATCGCTCCAAAGCATCTGAAACTTTGGCTTTTAAAATCAAGAGATATACAATGGGACTATAAGAACATCGTTAAAAGAAAAGGACAATTGATAAAATTGAAGTAGTATGAAACCCACTGCTGAACACAATGAGCGCATTGCGAAAATGACATTTGCTTCAGTCTATCCGCACTATGCAGCCAAAGTGGTTGGCAAAGGCAGAACCACAGAAGAATTACACCAGGTAATAGCATGGCTCACGGGCTTTGATAACAAGAACCTGCGCGAACTGATGGAAGAGAAAGTAACTTTTGAAACATTCTTTCAGAAGGCCCGATTGAACCCCAATGCTGAACAAATAACAGGAATGATTTGCGGTTACCGCATTGAAGAAATTGAAAATCCTCTAACAAGACAGGCGCGGTACTTAGATAAGCTGGTGGACGAATTGGCGAAAGGCAGAAAGATGGAAAAGATTCTGAGAGCCGGGCCATAGCATACAACGAACTACCTCACTCGCGCCAGGTTGACTGCTGCGATAGCCACTGACATACATACATCAAATCCTTTGGTAGCTATTACTTAGTCAGCGCCTGCTCTATCACCACCCTGTCACGTTCCAATATCACTTTCAAATCTTCCATGGTGTTGTAAATGGCATTGGCAGAGGAGGCCATCACCCCCGGACAATCATAGCAGTCCTTACTCAAAATGCCCGTCATGCTATAGCCCCAATACATGGCGCTGGTAGCAGTTCCTTTTGTCTTGAATCTTTTGGTATAAACCACTTCGTTCCGGTTGTTGTATATGTTGGCTTCCATGGTGTATTTGTGCGACTGGCTGCCAATGGGGAACCCAAGAAAATTGATAGTATAAAGTGTAGCAGTGGAAAGCCCGAACCAATGCCAGCCGTAGCTGATTTTAGAATTTACAATACGCAACTCAAGCCTGCCAGCAGGCGCGCCTGTGGTATCACAGATTTTAGGCATTTCCTTTTCAAGGAACTCGAATTGAAACGAGGTTCTGTTGTCATATCCAAGATGCACTCCCACTTGCACGTTGTAAGTTAGTTCGTTGAACATGGGCATGCGCTTCAGTTCGTCAAATGTGGTAGTGTAATAGTTGCCGACCTTTTCAATCTTGAGTGAGTCCAATTGTGCAGCATGTGCTTTGTCCACATTCATCATTTTAAAGTTGAGCCTTGCACGGGCCAGATTGGGGTATTTCGCAGCCATTTCATCAAAGGTCTTGAATTGTTCTGTGGATGTAGCAATTGGAGGCCCCGGTGTCGATTTCGGCTGATGTACTATAGGCAGATAGTTGTAAACGATTTTTATGGATTTATCAGCAGCAGTTACGGGCCAATAGAAATAATTCTGATTCAAACTCATCAATTGGCCGGCCAGCGATGGGCTATATGCAAGTGGCCCCTGTTGATTGATATACTGCTGTATCACAAGACCGTATTCACTTCCAAAATTGACAACGCCCCCTGCCTTCAGATTTGGATTGTAAACCAGAAAGCCTCCTTCAGTCTCATACTGCCCCATGGCCTGACAAAAACTTGCGGTATCTAAGTCTAATTTCAGATTGGGCAGTTTCTGCTCCATCACTGTTGACTTACGGGTGTACGATGCAGGCTTGTATTTTTTGCAGGCCACGAATTGAGTAACGATGAGTAGCATAGCTGCGCACTCCGCACATCTCTTTATCAGGAATTTTAGTTTCATTTTTCCAGATTTGAATGGATAATAAAGTATCAGGGGAAATTGTACATCACACCGAATGTGGTGCTGAAAAATGTCATGTCAGGCATTTCAAATGCAGGTTCACCATATGGATTGCTTATCACCGGACTATCCAATTGGTGAAGCAACAATGACTCAATGGCAAGACTCCATGTAAAGGAGAATTTTTCTGTGATATAAAAACTGAGGTTGTTGCGCAGTACTCCAAGCGCAATACCACTGTGTTCCCAATCATCGTTATCAGTTTTAGAATTCAGTTTCATGTTGCCGTATCCCAGATTCAACTCATATACATTTTGCCCTGATGCACCAAAGGTGAATCCGAAACCAAACTCAACGGTGGTTCTTCTCCAGAATGTGCTATTGATGGGTGACGGGGGGCTTCCATCTTTGCGTGGTCCATTCCTTCCCACACTATTGTGCAGGCCAAGCTGAACTCCCATTAAACCCTGATAGCCGAATCGAATACCCAACCTGTTATTGAGCACTACACCTGGCCTGTACCATGAATCATCATGGTCATATTCACCAGACATGGTTACCACATCTGGTCCAATATCAGCAGTAGCATAAAATCTTTTGATCAATCGATCCGTACCTATTTGACCAATAGAAAATAGAGATGGAAGAAGCATCGCACAACACAAGATAGTCTGTCGCATAGAGGCAATGGTTTTGGTTAAGGTGAAACAAACATAGAGCAATTGCTACAGTGTTCACAATCTGGAAACAGTGCTTCAACCAAAAGCCTCTTACCACCCTACACCTTCCTGATCACTCTGGCAGGATTACCGGCCACTATCACACCATCTGGCACATCCTTCAGCACTACCGAACCAGCTCCTACTATGGAGCGCTCGCCAATAGTTACACCACACAGCACTGTTACGCTGCTGCCAAGTGATGCACCTTTCTTCACACGTGTTTCTTCCACATGCCAGTCAGCATCGGTTTGTATGCTGCCATCCTCGTTGGTAGCGCGCGGAAAGCGGTCGTTTATGAAGGTGACATTGTGCCCAATAAATACGTGGTCTTCGATGTGTACACCTTCGCATATAAAAGTGTGGCTGCTTATTTTACAATGCTTGCCAATGGTGGCACCCTTTTGTATTTCTACAAATGCGCCCACCTTGCTTCCATCGTCAATGCTGCATCCATAAGCATTCACAAAGTTGAAAATCTTTACATCCTTGCCCACCTGCACATTGTTCAGGCTCTGCTTGTCGTTGTTTATCGTTATCGTTTCCATGTTCTTTTGTATCGCTGAGTTTGCTGAGACTGCGCAGAGTGTCGCAGAGATTATTTTGTTGGTTTCTTCTCTTCCGTCCCCTGTCTTCCGTCCCCTCTCTTCCGTCACCTGCTTCCCCATTCAGGGTCATTCATAAATCATAATTCATAATTCATTTATCTCCACTTCCCTACCCTTCTCTTTGATAGAAATCTGCGCTGCTTCCAAAATCTTGATGGTGTTCAGTCCGCTATCGTAGCTGGCCAATGGTGTTGTGCCATTAGTTATTGCACTGATGAAATCTCTGGCCATACCGCTTAGAGCTTCCGCGTTGCCAAGTTTGGGTATGAATACATCGCCAATGCGGTAGTCCACCAGCACCCTGCGTTTTTCTTCGTCAGTAGTCACGCTGTGTGCAGTGTCATAGATGCGGATTTTTTCAGTCGGTTCCATGTCGTTGAATACAATCATCTTTTTGTCACCACCTACGAGCATCATTCTAATCTTCACCGGTGAGGACCACGAGCAGTTGAAGTGCGCAATGAAATCGTTTGTGTAATTCACCGTGAGATAAGCTATGTTTTCGTTGCCATTGTGTATGTGGCTGACACCAGTGGCCTGCACACTGCGTGGCCTTGCAGGTATCAGGTAGTCCAATATGCTGATGTCGTGTGGTGCAAGATCCCACAGCACATTCACATCCTGCTGTATCAGTCCCAGGTTGATGCGTGTGCTGTCGAAATATTTCACTGTGCCTATTTCACCACTGTCTATCAGGCTTTTCATTTTTTGCACTGCGCTGGTGTATAGGAAGGTGTGATCCACCATCAGCACTTTGCCTTTTTCTTTAGCAAGTGTTATCAGTTCGTTGGCGTGTGCTACGGTGTCTGTCATAGGTTTTTCCAGCAGCACATGTTTGCCTGCCAGCAGTGCCTTCATGGCCAGCGGATGATGTGTGAAAACAGGAGTGGCAATGATGACAGCATCAATGGCTGCATCGGCAAACACATCGTCAATGTTTGTAGTGGTCTTTATCAGCGGATATGCTTTGTTCACCACTTGCAGCCGCTCAGCGCGCAAGTCAGCCACCGTGTGCACCGCAGTGTCTGGTATGGCTGAAAAATTTCTTACCAGGTTTGGCCCCCAATATCCATAGCCAATTATTGCGCAGTTCACCATTTGTTTTGTTTGAAAGAAATTGATTCTGAAAAAGTTTGTTCTAAAAAAGCGGGCGCAAATATGCCCCCAAGTCAGGGGTGAGATGGGACAGACACAAGTTGGTTGTGGTAGTTTCGGATTATAGCTGTGCCGTCAAAGTACTGGTCGAGCCACTCCAAGCGTTGGTGCATCCAAGTCTTCATGCTTTCTACTTCTGCGGTATGGTTGGTTGGCATGTGGGTGCGGTTCAGAAATTTTTCTTTCCCGAACACAGGAAACCGCATGTAGTTTCTTTCTATAGCCTCGTTGCCAATTGCCGCAGTCAGCGAGTCCATTACTTGTGCCAGTTGCTCCTCATTCCACAGGGCAGAGCGCAGTTCTTTGTAGCGCGCCCTCATGCGTTCTTTGTATGGTGCATCGTCCCATTTGTTTTTGAAATAGTGCGGAATTGCGTTGTCAGTGTTGTGAACAAAACCATCAGTAGCCTCGCCCCGCGCTATGTTGCAGTTGCCCACACTCAGGTCGAAGTCCCACACAGGGCCACAAATAAATCTGCCATCCACAGCATCATCATCTTTGTAAAACCACGTGCTCACCTTGTAAGCATCTATATTCTTTACCATCTCTTGCAGCAGTATGTAGTCAGTCAGTGTGGCTACATCCAGCACATCCTCATGCAGCAGCGGGTGCTCAAGTGCATCATTCATCAGTGCCAGTTGCTGTGTCACATAGTTGCGGTAAGCATCATCTTTCTTCATACCGGGTAAGTCGCTCAGTATGTACATCAAGCCATGGTCCTGGATTATATCATCACCATCCTTTCGCCTGTTCAGTTGCACTAAAAATGTACTTGTGTATGTTGTGTCCACAGTCAGGTTCAATCGCGACTTGCCGGCTTCTACTTTTTCCATCAGCATATACACGCCCTGGTAGTTGCCATTCAGAACCAACTCCACATAGCGCGACTCTGGCGCCCAATGACCCATTCTGCGCCACATCTCATACACCCATGCATTGCGGATAAGTGACACATCGGAGTACGGGCCTTGCAGTATCCACCTGCGTGCTGTTCCCATACCAAGCAGATCTATTTTCTCTTTGCTTGTACTGTCGCCCGCTGTGGTAAATGTGTATTGCTTCTTGTCATAACTGCTGCTGGAGAATCCGCGCACTTCTATTCTTATGCTGCGTTTTATTTCTTTACAATCATTGTTGCTGCACTGCACACCCAGCAACGCGTTTACCTTAGGTTCGTTGGGTATGCTGTATTTATCAGCAGTTATAGTTACCAAGGGCAGGTTTACATCGCCAAGCGGATGTTGCGTGCCGGATAGCGCTGTCGGTGGTTGGCCCTGCGCGGTGGTGTATGCAAAGAGTGCGCATTGCGTGGCATCAAAATCACTTTCAATTTTTCCTTTCACCCGCAGCGAAAGTTTATTGGCATCGGCCTTCAGCAGTTTGCGGAAGAGTGCTGTGTCAATGGCGTAGGGCCGCAATTCCATGCTTGCCGGGAAAAGGTAAACACTGTCGAAGCTTGCAGGCCAGCAGGTGTAGGCATCGTTAGTCACTATCGGTTGGCCATTCAGCCTAAGCTCAAACAAAAATTTATCGGGAGCCAGAAAACATATTTTTGAAAAAGGCACAAGCGGCATTTCAGTCCACGTTGTTTCCCACATGCTACCTGTTCCGTATGGTAGGGTAACTTTGGTGGTGTCTTGTTGTTTGGCAGGTTTGGTACACATCCATTCGCTCAGTGGTGCTGAAGCTTTGTACCAATAGCCCTTGGCCTCAGGCTCGCAGGCGGCAAGGAGCAGCACAGCAGTCAGGATCGCCATTGCGCATATCACACGCATCCATACAGTTCGTTTGCTCATGCGGTCACATTTTGCTGTATCGAAATTTTTGCACCTATTGCTTGCAAGTCTTTGAAAAATGAAGGATATGATTTGGCCACACA